>CALDGN010000154.1 GCA_937942965.1 uncultured Acidimicrobiales bacterium
TGTGGCGCTGAGTGCGTAGTGGTCACTGAGGAAGAACGGTGTGTCTTGGAACTCGACGGGTGTCCGATGGACGGTCACGTCGTCCACCTGCAGACCAGGGCTTGCGAACCAGCGGGTGAAGTAGGCGCTGAACTCGTTGCCCCCGAACCGGAACTTGTTGCGCCGGCTGTCCCACGTCGCGTGCGGCGGCTTTTCGCCGGTGAACCCGGCTTGGAACAGGACCTCGCCTTCGCCGAGGCGCATGTTCGTATCGCCGACGATGAGCAGCCGCTGGGTCGGGCATTCGCCGACGACCCGCGAGATCTGTTCGAGGCGTCGGTCGGCGGCACCCGGGCCCGGTTCGAGGTGCACGTTGGCGACGGTGAACGAGGCCGGATCGAACGGGCCTCCGAATGTCGCCAGCAACGCCACGTCATCGACGACCCGAATGGCCGGCGGAGGCTCAGCTGCGTTGAGCTCGTGGGTCACCAAGCAGGCGAGGTTCCCGCTGTGGGATCGCGTGGTTGCGGGTAACAAGTCCAGCGTTTCGACGAACGGGACCTGGCGTGGAAGTTCCTGCCAGCAGACGATGTCGGGATCGATCGCGAGGACCTCGTCGCGGATCGCAGCCTCGATGTGAAACTGTTGCCACGCCTGTGGTGCCTCAGCGGAACGCTCAAGCATCGCCAGGTTCCAGGTCAGGAAACGCACGCGGCCGATCGTAACGGTGCTCGGCTTCGACGTTGCCGTTACTACGCTGTGGCCCGTGACGAGCTCGACTCCGGCAACGAAGACCATCGGCTACCTCGGTCCGCATGGCACGTTTACCGAGCAGGCCGTGCTGTCCCAGCCCGACTTGGCCGAATGCGAGCGGGTGTTGTTCACCTCGATGCCAGCCGTGTTGAACGCAGTTGAGAACGGCGACATCGACCTGGGCTTTGCTGCGATCGAGAACAGCATCGAAGGCACCGTCAACGCCACGATCGACACGCTCGCCTTTTCGTCGCAGCTGCAAATTCAGCGCGAGGTCATCATTCCGATCTCGATGCAGTTGCATGGTGTGCCGGGCTCGTCGGTCGACTCGATCAAGCGGGTCGTGACCTTCCCGCATGCCATCGCCCAATGCCGGGTGTGGTTGCGTGAGCATCTGCCCGAGGCCGAGCACAGCGCCTCGAACTCGACGGCCGACGCGGTTGAGCGGGTCGCCGAACTCGGCGATCCGACGGTTGCGGCGATCGGCCCTCGTCTCGCCGGTTCGATCTATGGCCTCGACGAGATCGCGTCGGACATCCAGGACAACGATGACAACCAGACCCGGTTCGTCACCGTCGCACAGCGCGGTGTCCCCAAGATCACGGGCAACGACAAGACCTCGATCGTGATCTTCCAGCGCAACGACCGACCCGGTTCTCTTCTGTCGATCCTGCAAGAGTTCTCGGCTCGTTCGATCAACCTGTCGAAGCTCGAGAGCCGTCCGACCAAGCAAGGTTTGGGCGACTACTGCTTCATCATGGATCTCGATGGCCACATCACTGATGAGGTCATCGCCGATGCGCTCAAGAACATCATGGCCAAGCAGGCCGACGTGAAGTTCTTGGGGTCCTACCCGGCTGCGGGAACTGGGTCGACCGAGGTCCGGGCCGAAGCGAACGCAGCGTGGACCAAGGCCAAGGACTGGCTCGACGGCATTCGTGCACAGGTGTCCGAGTGAACGACGCAGAGACCAGCGACGGCACCGACGCCGGCGCCGAGCCCGAAGTGCTCACGGCACCGAAGCCGGCGATGCCGCTCGAAGAGCGCATCGTTTTCGCGTTGCGTCAAGCCGCCATCCTCAGTGTGTGCTTGATCGTCGGCGGGTTGCTCGTCGACCGGCTTCGCCCCGACGAGGCCGCTGTCCGAGACATCTTCACCGCGCCGTTTCTGTGGGCTGCGGCGCTGTGGGTCATCGTGCTGCTGTTCCACGCGATTGCGTTCGAACAGCCCGTCACCCGCCGCCTCGAACGCGAGCCGTTGTTCATCGCCGGCGCGATTGGCCTCGCCATCTTCGTCATCGGCGTGATTCAGTTCACGACTGGGCCGACGGGTCGTCGCATCATCTATCTCGCGACGAACGCGATTGGATCGGTCCTGTTCTGGTGGGCCATCACCTCGCTCGTCATGCTTCTGATGCTCGTCGTGCGCCCAGCCCCGAATCGTTGACCAGCTAGCGGGCAGGTTCCTAGAGAGCCCATCGGTCGCACTAACTTGCGGCCATGACGACCTCTCGCACCGGCGACTCGCTCCCTCGAGTCGAAGACGTCCACCTCCTGACGGGTGACACGGACTTCGTCGCCAACACGGATCTCGAGAACGTCGCGGTCGCTCACTTCGTGACGTCGCCGATGGCCCACGCTCGGATCACCTCGATCGACACGTCCGACGCAGCGTCGTCACCTGGCGTGCTTGCTGTCGTGACCGGCGCTGACCTTGCCGCGGCTGGTCGTCCCGAGTTTGTGCCCGGCCACATGGCGCCGCATCCGGACGGCACGGCCGTCCCCGTGCTGGCTCGCTCGGTTGTCCGCCATGTCGGCGAAGCGATCGTCGCCATCGTGGCCGAGTCCGAGGCGGCCGCAGTCGACGCCGCCGAACTCGTCGTGATCGATTTCGAACCGCTCGACGTCGTGATCGATCTGGCGACAGCCCACGAGGCGACGCCGATCCATGAACACGTCGGCACCAATGTGCTTGTTCGCGAAGAACGGCCGGACTCAGAACCGATCGACTTCTCCGGATTCGGGGTCGTCGTGGAAGCAACGGTGAACAACAACCGTGTCCACCCCGCGCCGATCGAGACCCGGGTCGCGTCGGCCCAATGGATCGACGGACGCCTTCACTTCCACGTCGCCTGCCAGGGTGTGCACCCGGTTCGGAAGCGGATCGCCGAGTGGTACGGACTCGAACTCAATCAGCTCGTGGTCACGACCAGCGACGTTGGCGGCAGCTTCGGCGCCAAGGCACCGACCTACCCCGAAGATCTCGTGCTCGGCCATCTCAGCCAGCTTGTCGATCGGCCGGTCCGGTGGACGCCGCCTCGTAGCGCCGACATGGTCGGGCTCGGCCACTCGCGTGCCCAGATCCATCAGTTCACGATCGCGGGCGACCGTGACGGCACGATGCGAGCGATCCAGACGCATGTGCGTACCGACGTTGGTGCGTATCCCCGAGTCGGCTTGGCCCAGGCACGAAATGCGACGCGCATGTTGCCGGGGCCGTTCAACATCGAGCACGTCCACTGGACGCTCGATGCAGTCGCCACCAACACGACGCCGATCGTGGCGTATCGCGGCGCTGGGCGCCCTGAGTCGGGCGCACTGCTGAACCGAGCGATCGCGCTCTTCGCAGCCGAGATTGGCATGGACCCGATCGAGGTCTTTCGAAAGAACCTCATCCAGCCCGACCAGTTGCCGTTGCTCAGCGCGGGCGGCGTCACCTACGACTCGGGCGACTACCCGCAGTGCCTCGAGGTGTTGCTCGAGAAGCTCGGACCTGACGCGGTGCGATCTGAACAAGCCGAGCGGCGGGCCGCCGGTGATCCGGTGCAGCTCGGGATCGGCTTCGCGATGTTCGTCGACCGGACGGCTGGCATTCTGGGCGCCGAGTACGGCGCCTTGCACCTGCAGCCCGACGGCTCCTTCCTCGTGCACACGGGTTCTTCGCCGTACGGCCAGGGTCACTACACAACGTGGATTCAGCTGGTGAGCGAGCGGACGGGTGTGCCGGTCGACAAGATCTCGGTGTTCCATGGCGATACCGATGTCGTCGCCCGCGGCGGCAACACGGGCGGAAGCCGGTCCGCTCAGAAGGCTGGCTCCGCGCTCGCAATCGCCACCGACCAACTGGTGACCGAAGCTAAGGAGCAAGCAGCAGCCGAGCTCGAAGCCTCCGTCGATGACATCGTGCTGGATCTCGAAAGCGGCGAGTTCCATGTCGCTGGCGCGCCAGGCGCGGCGTCGCTCGGCTGGGCCGAGGTCGCATCGGCCTTCGCCGCCGACGGCGGGTCCGACGAGGGCGATTGGGTCCACAGCTGCGAGGCCGACTTCGAACCCGACAACCACTCGGTGCCCTACGGCGCATATGCCGCGGTTGTCGAGGTCGACACCGACACCGGCGCAGTAACGCTCCGGCGGATGGTCACGGTCGACGATGCCGGCACGATGATCAACCCGATGATCGTGCTCGGCCAGGTGCATGGCGCCGTGGTGCAGGGCATCGGCCAGGCGCTCTACGAAGAGTTCATCTACGACGCCGACGGAAACCCGTTGACCGGAAGCCTGCTCGACTACACCATGCCGTCGGCGGCCGAAGTGCCGTCGCTCGAAGCGTTCATGACCGAGCACCCAACACCGAACAACCCCTTGGGCACCAAGGGCATCGGCGAATCCGGCTGCATCGGGTCAGTCCCGGCGATTCAGAACGCCGTCGTGGATGCGCTCGCCCCGTTGGGTGTGCGCCACATCGAGCTCCCGCTCACCCCGCAACGCGTCTGGCGAGCCATGGCCGCCGCCGGCTGATCAAACGAGCAGGCCCAACCCGACGAGCATCAGCGCAAGCATCGCGGCGAGGGCGAGCGCGAGGAGCGGGACCCCAACCAGGAGGCGGGCAATCGAGCGGCCACGGGGCGGAAGCTCTTCGTCCTCATCACCGTCAGCCAGCTCCACGGCGTTGAGCGTACGTTCTGGGCACCAACTAGTTTCGGCAGATGCCAGTCGCAGAGGTCAACGGCCAGTCCATCAACTACGCCGACACGGGCGGTGACGGCCCGGCCGTGTTGTTCAGTCACGGCTTCTTGATGGACCACACGATGTTCGACGCCCAGGTTGCGGCGCTCGGCGACGGGTACCGGTGCATCCGCTGGGACGAGCGCGGCTTCGGCCAGACGCCAGCCACCGGACCGTTCACCTACTGGGACTCCGCCGATGACGCCGTCGCGCTCCTCGACCATCTCGGGATCGACCAGGCGATCTTCGTCGGCATGTCCCAAGGCGGCTTCTTGTCCTTGCGGGCGGCCCTTGCGCATCCGGACCGCGTGCGGGCACTTGTGCTCGTCGACAGCCAGGCCGGCGTCGACGACGCCGAAACACTCGCTGGCTACCAGGGCATGATCGCCCACTGGACAAGCCAGGAACCGCTCGGTGAAGTCGGTCAGTTCGTCGCCGGTCTGATCATCGGTGACCCGGAGCTCTCGGCCACGTGGATCGAGACATGGGAGACACGTCGGGCCGAGAACCGCGAGCAGATGAACTTTGCCGCCGGTGCGCTGCTCGAGCGTGACGACATCACGGGTCGCTTGGGCGAGATCAGTTGCCCGGTCTTCAGCTTCCATGGCGAAGCGGACATGGCAATCTCGATGGAGCGGGCCCAGATGGTGCAAAACGGCGTGGCCGATGGACGCGGCTTGGTGCCGGTCCCCAGCGGTGCGCACGCTCCGAACATGACGCACCCTGAGGTCGTAAACCCACCCCTCGTCGAGTTCCTCGCTTCACTCTGAGCGACAGCTAGCTGCCGGTGGCGGACCGGACCGCGTCGCCGTACTGCTCGACGAAGCGGAGCTCGTACTCGATGCGCACTTCGTCGAGCACGTCCTCGATCGGTTGCTCGCACGTCCATGAGGCGACCGCAACTTCGCGTTCTTCGACGGCAAGGTCATCGACCTTGGCCTGTGTCTCCGGGCTGAAGATCGGACCGCCGACGATGATCACGCCACCCTCATCGTCACCAGCGTCTTCTGCGAGAGCGTCAGGGAAGCCGCCTCCGGTGTCGTTGCGTACGAGGTCGTCGTAGCGACGCTGAATGTCGGACCGGGCGTCTTCTGCGTCGGTATAGCCGTAGCCGCGATCGAACATGCACGCCGCCCACGTCGCGTTCGCTTCGACGACACGGGGATCGCTCTCGATCTGCTGTTCCATCGCGTCGAGTTCGTCACCGAACTCGTCGAAGTTCGCGAACGAGCTGAAAGCCTCTTCGTACGCGTCGCCCTGGCAACCGGCCGGCTCGAAGTCCTGTGTCTCATCGAACGACTCGATCGTCAAGCTGCCGCCCATGAGCGCGTTGTAGTACGCCTCTTGCTCTCCCTCGGAGAGCGATGACAGGTACTCCTGGTTCGGGTCGACGAAGGACTCCGCGAGCTCTTCGAAATTGCCGTCGATACTCGTCGCGATACCGAAGCCGTACTCCTTGGCGAACTCCTCGCCTTCGAACGCGAGCGCCGATCCGAGGTCGTCGAACTGGCTGTAGTCGACGGGCTTGTACTCGAACCCCTGCTCGCGCATGCAAGTTGCCGTGCGACGCTCAGCCTCGGCTTGCAGTTGGGTGGTCTGATCAGTCAACGCGTCTTCGTCGCTGACCGGGATGCCGAAGAGCTCGGCCACTGGCGACTCGTAACCCCTGTCGCTGTCGTCCGACGAGGTGCTCTCTGTCGTATCGGTCTCCGCACTCGGCATTGGCTCGGCAGCTGAGGACGCCTCTGACTCGGTAGCTTCGGAGGCAGCTGAGCCAACGGCCGTGCTGGTCGAACTGCTCGAGCCGCCGCACGCCGAAATGAGAAGCGCTATGGCGAGGACGATTGGAGCCGCAAAGCGGTGCTGTC
>CALDGN010000155.1 GCA_937942965.1 uncultured Acidimicrobiales bacterium
GATGCCTTCACACAACCAGCACCCTCGCAAGAACCCATCGTTGACGCACGGGCCAGTGAGTCGCAAGAGAGCAAGTCGAACGACACTGCTCGACCCGAACCTGTCGCCATCGAAGCGGAACTCCAAGCCCCGCCCAGTCCGAGCGGTGACGTCGTAGCGGCTACCACCAAGCTGGCGGACCCCGACGACCACGACTTCTTCTCGGCATCGGAACCGGACGCGGACGCATCGACGACGCGTTCGCTTCGCATCTCGCCCGACGCCGCATTCAAGGTCGTCATCGTGGTGTGGGGCATCGCCGCACTTGGTGTGCTCGCCGTCTTGCTGCGGCTTGCCCTGGGCTGACTTCAGCCAGCGGGCACCGTGGTGCGGAACAAGGTGCCGTGACCCTCGACAGCCCATTCTGGGTCGATCGCATCGATCCACACCGGCGTGCCGGGTTCCAGGCCGAACGCTGCGTCGCCGCAGGTCACCCGGAAGCCACCTGAGGTGGCGATCAGAATTTCGGGTCCGTCGCCTGTTGCCTGGTAGCCCTCGTCGATCACGAGGCGAGTGAGTGAGAATTCGCGAACCGGCGAGTCGAACGTGTGCTCGTTGCTCGTCGGTTGTTGCACCGGCGGATCGATCGGCGTGGTGTCGACGACCGCCGACAGCTCGGCGACATCGATGTGCTTCGGGGTAAGGCCGCCACGGATCACATTGTCGCTGTTCGCCATGATCTCGATGCCGGCACCTTGCACATAGGCATGAAGCACGCCGGCTTCGAGGAACAGGGCCTCGCCGGGCTCGAGCGTGAAGTGGTTGAGGAGCAGTGCGACGACGACACCGGGGTCGCCGGGGTAGAGCGCCTGCAACCGGTGGGTCCACATGATCTCGGTGAGCCATGCGCCGTCGCCGACGGTCGTGGCCGCGTCGACCACGGCGTTCGTCAACCGGCTTGCGTCCTCGGGGCTCATCGTGAGCAGCCACTGCAGGACATCGGCCAGGACGTCTGCGTCATCGCCTTGCTGCGCGAGGCGTGCGGCCAGCGGCGCAACTCCTGGCGTGTCGAGGCGGGCGACGAGTTCACGGCTCTGTTCAACCCGGCGGAAACCACACTTGGCGTCGAACGGCGTGAGCGCGCAAATCAACTCGGGCTTGTGGTTCGGGTCCCGGTAGGTGCGCGTCGGCGAGTCGAGCGGCACGCCCGCGTCGTTCTCGCGAGCGAACCCGATCTCAGCCTGGGCGATGTTGGGATGCGTCTGGATCGAGAGCGGTTGAGCAGCGGCCAAGACCTTCTTGAGGAAGGGAAGCTGACCGAAGGAAGCTGCGGCTCCGAGCGCGGCACGGGGGCTGGTTGCGACGTGGTGGTCGAGTCCCACACCGGCGGAGCGAAGCTGGCTTGGCGCCTTTGGGTGGGCACCCATCCACAGCTCAGCTTCGGGGTGGCCAGTCGGTGTCCGTTGCTGGAGCTCCGGAATGAAGGCAGGGTCGCCCCATCCGTAGTCCTGGATAGCCGCGGCCAAGAGATCCATACCCAAACGCTACGTGTCGTGGGAGACAAGCACAGGGCGTGGTGGGGGAACGGGTCGTTCGGCCCAATGGGGTATGCCAATTTTGGGATCTGGGGTGCGTCGATCGAGGGCACTCAGCCATCGGCGAAGACGACGAGTTGGTCACCCACCCCAAGGGCGATCTCGTTGCGCTCTGGCGCTACGGCAATGTTCGTGTGCAGGCTCCCGGGCAGCTCGCGACGTGCGATTTCGACGACGCCATCGTCGGTCCGCGTGAGGACGGCAAGTTGTTGACGGTCCTTTGACGGGACAATGACGTTGAGCTGGCCGTCGCCGGTCGCATCGAACACGATCGCCAGGTCGAGGTTGCGGCTGCCGATCTCATGCGACGTGTAGTTGGGAGCGCTTGCAGCGACACGAACCAGCTCACCGTCTTGGAGGCGGAAGTACTCGACGGTGCCACCGATGTGCGGGGTGCGCACGTCGATGACCTCGATCTCTCCATTGGGCCCGACGGGGGCGATCGCCATCTGGTTGCGCCATCGGTTACCGCGCCCGATCGGCGGCGACTCGGCGAGGAGCGTGCCGTCCAATCGCCAGACGACGAGACGGGCACCGCTGTCTGCGTTGCTGACGGTGGCAAGGATCTCGTGCGTGCCATCACCGTCGATGTCGCCGAGCATCGGCGAGAGCCCTTCGATGACATCGGGTTCGTCGAGCTCGATCGTCAGGAGCGGCTCGCCGGAGCAGAAGTCGACGATCTCGATGGCGGCTGCCTCGACATCGTCGCCAAGCACGTTGTGGCGATACCGCCGGGTTGGTCCAGACAGGGCGAGGGCTCGGTCTTGGAGACCGTGCGAGCCGCCGAACACGACGCGTGCATCGGGCAGGGGATCACGAAACAAGGTGCGGTCCGCAGCGAAGCTGCGAATGTCGCCGTTCTCGTCGGTCGTCGGGGTTCCATCGATCGGGTCGGCGGGCTCGACGTCGCCATCGGTCACCGTGACGGCTGAGCCGTCGTCGAGCGTGACATGCCAGCCGTCATCGGTCGCCAGGACCCACGCCGGGGCGCCCGGCAGCGGGACGACGGTCCGCTCCGACGCCAGCAGATCGACCGATGCGTTGCTGAGGCGGTTCCCCGTGGGCTGGATGTCGACCCTTGGGATCGGCGTCGAGGCACCGCAGGCCGTCGAAGCCGGGGCGCGCGTCGCATCGGGAGTTCCGTCGCTCGCAGCCGAGGTACACCCGGTGGCCAGAAGAAGAGCTGCCGCACACGATGCGATCACGCGAATTGGGCTGGTGCACACGTCCTGATGATGGCCGCCAAATCGCTCGGTGACATGGCAGGTGCCACCTACGCTGCGGCGGTGGCGATTCTGATCAACCCGTACAGCCGAGCCGAGCAATGGCGCGAGGCGTTCGAGCAGTTGCTACCTGGCGAAGACGTGCGTTGGTATCCCGACATCGGGGATCCAGCCGAGATCGAATTCGTTGTCGCGTGGCTCATGGCGCGGAGCGAGCTGAGCGAGCTGCCGAATCTGCGAGCGATCCTGTGCCTGGGCGCCGGCACCGAGCAATGGCAGAAGCCAGGCATGCCCGATGTGCCGGTCGTGCGGCTCGCAGATCCTGCGATGGCCGATCAGATGGCCGCCTATGCCGTGAGCTATGTCGTGCGTCATCAGCGCGGCTTCGCCGGGGTCGAGGCGCTGCAAGTCGAACGAAGCTGGACGATTCCGACCACGCCGCCGACCTGGTCGTACAAGATCGGCATCTTGGGTTACGGCACGATTGGAGCCCGGATCGGCGAGGCGTTCGCCGCACTCGGCTATCCGATCAATGCCTGGACTCGAAGCCAGCGAGAGACGCCCGGCGTGACCCACTTCGCGGGCATCGACCAGCTCGAAGACTTCCTCGGCGCGAGCAGCGCGGTGATCAACGTGCTGCCCAGCACCGAAGCAACGATCGGTCTGCTCGACCGCGCACGATTTGCGCAGTTCAGCCCCGACGCGCTGTTCATGAACGTCGGTCGGGGCACCGTCGTCGAGTCCGACCAGGCGCTCGTCGACGCACTCGACAACGGCCCGTTAGCGGCTGCGATCCTCGACGTGACCAATCCCGAACCTCTGGACGCGGACTCGCCCCTGTGGGACCACCGAGCGGTCACGCTCACGCCACACCTGTCTGGAGTCACCCAAGTGCGCAGCGCCGCGCAGGTCGTCGCTGCGAACATCGCCCGCTTCCGTGCCGGCGAGGCGGTCGAACCGCTGCTCGACCGATCCCGCGGCTACTAGCTGCGGGTATCTCCTGTCCTGACGGGCAAGCGCGGATGGGCCTGGCGCCTCGAAATCGACGCAACGCGTGGCCGTGTGCCGCGTGGCGTGAGATTGGGCTGCCCTATATCGGGTGATTCCCTGTAGGCACTGCGACCTACTTCCCCTCCTAGGCAAGAATGCCTACGCGGGAGAGGGAGTGTTGTGGGAGCACGTACGAAGGACAGATGTGGGCGGGGACTCGGCGTGCTCGGGTTGGGCCTCGTCATCGGACTCATGCTCCTCGCCGGATTGCCGGCATCTGCGCCCGCTTCCCTTGAGGCGGGATCGGCGGCGAACGGCGTACAGGCGTTCTCCGAGCCTGCCTCCGCGGACCAGGTGGTCGAAGCGAGCGGGCTCGGACGCGACGCCATCGCCATCCATGCCTTGATCGAATACGTCTTGGCGCCGCGACGCACGGCGCCGGCGCTCGAGTCGCCACGGTCCGAACCGTCAGCTCAGGTGGTCGCCGCAGCGGCGCCAGCACCATCGCAGCCCACGCCTACGCCCGTCACGGTGGCGCCGACGCCAGTACCAGTGCAGCCGACTCCGGTCCCCACGCCGGTGCCAGCTCCGCCAGTCGCCAGTGCAGCGAGTCGAGGCCAGGCAGTGCTCGCACGCATGCCGCTGCTCCCGGGTTCAGTCGGCTTCACGATCGAGTTCCTCCCGGGCCGAAGCGGGTACGGCGGGCTGACGTACCCGGACAGTCGACGCATCGAGATCTATGTCGACAGCGGATGGAGCGACGGTTATCTGTCGCATGTCGTCGCCCATGAGATTGGGCACGCCGTCGACATGGCCCGCAACTCTCGGTCCGACCATGATCGGTGGCGGGCAGCTCGCGGCATTCCCTCGACGACCAAGTGGTGGGCAGACCCCTACACGTCGGACTTTGCGACCCCTGGCGGCGACTTCGCCGAGTGCTTTGCGGCCTGGGCCGTGGGCACCTCGGCTACGCGTTCTGAATTCGGTAGTTGTGCCGGAACGGGCGGTCTCATGGGCGAACTGGTGTGGGGTTAAGGACGTCACCCCGGCCATAAGGGTTCCGCATGGTGGAACCCGTTCCACATGACGGAACAGTTCGCTACGATTCGACGGACGCACCAGCCGGGTGCAAAGGCGCATCGTTCTTGCGCACTCGTTCATTGCCAGGGGGCACCATGAGCTTTCCGTCCGATCTTGAAATCGCCCAGGCGGCGCCGCTCAAGCCGCTGACCGATATCGCCGACGTCGCCGGAATCGACCACGACTTCCTCGAGCCGTACGGCAAGGTCGCCGCCAAGGTTTCACTCGACGCAATCCCCGCCATGGCCGACCGCCCCGACGCGAAGTACGTCGTTGTGTCGGCCATCACGCCTACCCCGCTCGGCGAAGGCAAGACCACGACCACGGTCGGACTCGGCCAGGGCTTTGGCCACATCGGCAAGAAGGCAACCATCGCCATCCGCCAGCCCTCGATGGGCCCGACCTTTGGCATCAAGGGTGGCGCCGCTGGCGGTGGCTACAGCCAGGTCATCCCGATGGAAGAGTTCAACCTCCATCTCACCGGTGACATGCACGCCGTGACCGCCGCACACAACATGTGCTCGGCCATGCTCGACGCCCACCTGTTCCATGGCAACGAACTCGGCCTCAGCCTCCACAACATCACCTGGCGCCGTGTGCTCGACGTGAACGACCGGGCGTTGCGCAACATCACCCTGGGTCTCGGTGGCCGCCTCGACGGTGTGCCTCGCGAGTCCGGCTTCGACATCACCGCCGCTTCCGAGGTCATGGCTGCACTCGCGCTGTGCACCAGCCTGATGGACCTGCGCGCTCGCCTCGGCCGCATCGTCGTTGGCTACACCAAGGCCGGCACGCCAGTCACCGCCGAAGAGCTCAAGGTCGCCGGCTCGATGGCCGTCATCCTCAAGGAAGCCATCAAGCCCAACCTGATGCAGACGCTCGAAGGCCAGCCCGCCCTCGTGCACACCGGCCCATTCGGCAACATCGCCACTGGCAACAGCTCGATCGTCGCCGACCAGATCGGCATCAAGACCGGTGACTTCCTGCTCACTGAAGCCGGCTTCGGCGCCGACATGGGCGCCGAGCGCTTCTTCAACATCAAGTGCCGCTACTCGGGCATCGCTCCCGACGCAGCCGTCTTGGTCGCAACCGTTCGTGGCCTCAAGGCCCACAGCGGCAACCACAAGATCGTCGCCGGCAAGCCGCTCCCCGAAGCCCTCCTCGCCGAGAACCCCGAAGAGGTTCACCAGGGCGGCGACAACCTGCGCAAGCAGCTCGAGAACATGCAGATCCATGGCGTGACCCCTGTCGTCGCCATCAACGTGTTCCCCGGCGACCACGACGCGGACATCGCCGCAATCAAGGAAATCGCCGAGGAATACGGCGCACGCGCTGCAGTCACGACGCACTTCGCCGATGGAGGCGCAGGCGCTGCTGAACTGGCCCACGCCGTCGCCGAAGCAGCCGAAGAAGAATCGAACTTCGAAGTGCTCTACCCCGACGAGATGTCGCTCAAGGACAAGATCCACACCGTCGCCACCAAGGTGTACGGCGCGGCCGATGTCGAGTACTCGGCAGCGGCCAGCAAGAGCATCGACCTTTACGAAGCATCAGGCTTCGGCAACCTGCCGGTCTGCATCGCCAAGACGCACCTCTCGACCAGCCACGACCCGAAGCTCAAGGGCGCACCCACCGGCTTCACCCTGCCGGTCAACGAGGTTCGCGCCTCGGTTGGCGCTGGCTTCATCTACCCACTGTGCGGCGACATGCGCACCATGCCCGGTCTCGGAAAGATGCCCGCAGCAGCGGCCATCGATCTCGACGAAAACGGCAACATCATCAACCTCAGCTAGTCGCTCGTCGCTGCGCTCCTCGCTTACCGAGTTGCTCGCTGCGCTCACAACTCGAGCCCCCGGACCTAAGGAAATCCCCATGGCACTCTTTGGCAAGAAGTACGACGAATCGGCTGAAGCTCAAGCTCACCGCCTCGCGCTTACAGACTCGCTGACGTTCGAACTGATCCCGCTGAAGAGCTTGACCGACGCCGTCGCCGCACTTCCGGCAGCGGCCGAAGTCTCGGTGACCTGCTCACCGGCCAAGGGCATCGACGAGACGCAGCGCATTACCGCTGAGCTCCTTGCCGAGGGTTTCACCCCGATCCCGCACTTCTCGGCCCGCATGGTTCGCGACAAGGCGCACACCGCTGAGCTCGCGGCGTGGTGCCGCGAGCTTGGTCTGGCCAAGGTGTTCATGGTCGGCGGCGACGCCGAAGAGCCCGGCGACTACGCCGGTGCCGTCGAGTTCCTCGCCGACTTCCTCGAGACCGATCACGGTCTCGACACCATCGGCGTGACCGCCTACCCCGATGGGCACGTGTTCCTCTCCGACGAGAAGCTCACCTGGGCGCTCCACGAGAAGCAGCGAATGCTCAACGACGCTGGCGTCAACGGCTACTGCTCGACCCAGATGTGCTTCGATCCGGACACCATCGCCAAGTGGTTGCGCACCGAACGCGAGCGGGGTCTGACCCTGCCCGTCCACCTGGGTATCTCGGGTGTTGTCGACAAGGCGAAGCTGCTCAAGATGGGTGCCCGCCTCGGCATCGGCGACTCGTTGAAGTACCTGCGCAAGAACGTCGGCGCGGTCGTCAAGATGATGACGACGGTCAACTACGACCCGAACGATCTGCTACTTCCGCTCAGCGACGACCTGGTGACCCTTGGCATCGAAGGCATGCACGTCTTCACCTTTAACCAGGTCGCCGCAACCAACGAGTGGCGCGAGGCCACGCTGGCCGAATAGTCGCCGGCTCGCTGGCTAGGCGAGATTGATCGCCGGACGACCGAGGCTGCGCAGCAGTCGGAAATGTGACGCGATTGCTGCTCGCACCGATGGGTGCGAGCGGTAGGTCACGCCGTGCGCGGCGCAGAGTGCTTCGACGTGTGGACGTAGCTGGTGGTACACGGTGTGCGGTAGCGACGGCGCGAAGTGGTGCACGACCTGCAGGTCGAGCCCGCCGGTCATCCATCGCACGATGCGACCGCGAATGCCGCTCGTCGTGACGTCGGCAGTGACCTGCGCTTGGAACTCGACGAAGCCGGCATCGGCGGCGCTCGGATCAGCGAACTGCTCGACGTTGTCCACGGCGTGCGCGATCTGCACGGTGAGTGCGAGCGCAAGCCCGACACACCACGAGGCGCCGGCGCTGACCAGTAGTGCCCACGGCCCGAAGACGGCGACGGGAATTGCGATCGCCCACGTGACGAACACGAGCTTGCCGAGTAGAAACGCGATCACTTGGAACGTCGTAGGCCGGGCAGGCATGCGCTGGTTCTTGACCTTGCCGCGAACCAGGTTGGCGAAGTCGGCGACGAAACTCTGCAGCGTGATGAAGCCGTAGAGGACCGGCGCATAAAGGTGTTGGAAGCGATGCCACCAGCGCCTGCGCTGATGCGGGCTAAGGCGAAGGAACGGCGCTTGCTGAATGTCGGTGTCGGTGTCGGCGACATTCGCGAAGTCGTGATGCACCCCGTTGTGCTTGAAGCACCAGACCATCGAGCTCGCGCCGAATACGTCGAGCCAGTAGCCGACGAGCCGGCTGCGACGAGGGCTCGACGAGAGCGCTCCATGATTGGCGTCGTGCATAACCGCGGCGATCGACGCGTAGAACACCGCCATCAGGCCAGCGACGCCAAGTGCCACCAAGATCGGCGATGACCGGCCCAGCATGACGAGCAGGTACGAGCCGATGAATCCCGAGACCACCGTCGCAGCCTTGTAGCCAAGGCGGCGTCGTCCTCGACGCAGTCCATCGGCGCCAAGGCACGAGATCAGGTGAGCGCGGACCTCATCGAGGGTGCTCGGAAGGGACGGTGAGCGGACGTCGGTGACGGTCATCTCCGCCCATGCTGCCAGATGGACACTGTGTCCACAGCAATGGCTACTCGGTGGAACCGATCCAGGCCTCGTGCAGCGCCGTGTACGGGCCGCCAGCGTCGACGAGTTCGTGGTGGGTTCCGATTTCGGCGATCCTTCCGGCATCGAATACGACGACGAGGTCGGCGGCTTCTGCGGTCGCCAATCGGTGGGCGATGCTCACCAAGGTGCGGCCCTCGGAGAGGCGTCGGATTGCCCGGGTAAGGACTTGGTCGGTCTCAGGGTCGACCGCTGAGGTGGCTTCGTCGAGGATGAGCAGACCAGGGTCGGCCAGCGCGGCTCGAGCGAGTGCCACGAGTTGGCGTTCGCCGACCGAAAGGCTGGTGCCACGTTCGCCGACTTCGGTCTCGAGGCCCTTCGGCAACCGCTGCACCCACTCGGTCAGAGAGAGCGTTTCGAGCACGGCCGCAATGTCGGCATCGGTTGCACCGACGCGGCCGAAGCCGATGTTCTCGCGCACGGTCGTGTCGAAAAGGAAGCCATCTTGGGGCACCATCCGGACCGTCGCGAGCCGGGCGTCGCCGCCGACCTCGGCGAGCGGGATGCCGTTGAGACGAATCTCACCAACCTGCGGGTCGGCAAATCGGCACAGCAGCTTGGCGATGGTGCTCTTGCCCGAACCGGTGTGCCCGACAATTGCCGTGTTCGTGCCGGCTGGAATCCGCAAGTCGACATCCTTGAGGACCGGGTCAGCGCCTCGATACGAGAACGTGACCCCCTCGACATCGACGGCGACCGGACCATTCGGCACTGGCCGCCCAGGGACGGGGTCGACGACGTCGACGGGGCGGTCGAGAAGGTTCAGGATCTTGCGCCATGATGCGACGGCGGTCTGCGTCTGATCCAATGTCTCGGCAAGCTCGCCGGTCGGTTCGAGCAGCAGCGTGGTGAGGAACATGATCGCGATCAGATCGCCAGCTCCGATGCCCCACGCATCGGCCTGCTGGACGCCGATCACCGTGACGGCCGCAAGCGCGAGCGCACCGAAGAAGTCGCCGACAACGAAGACACCAGACATGTACCGGTTCGCGACGATCGCTCGGTCGTAGCGCTCATCGACAGCGTCACCGACCCTGCGGCGGCCGAGCTCGGTCGCTCCGTACGCCTGGAGCACGGGTAGCCCGTTGATCGTCTCCGAGAAGCTGGCAACCATCTCAGAGACCGCAGTGCGGAGCCGGTCGTACGCGGCGAGTTGGTGCTTCTGCAACCAGCGCAGCAGGGGGATCACCGGGATGTAGCAAATGAGCACGACGATGGTCAGCTGCCACGAATACCAAAGCAACACGAGCAACGTGCCAAGGAGCACCGCAGGGTTCACGGACCACGCGTAGAGGCCCCACTGGGCGAAGCGGGCAAGGCCCTCGACGTCGCTCGTCACTCGAGCGAGGAGTACGCCGCGCCGTGTCTCGTTGTGGTCGGCGATGGAGAGCTGGTGGACCTTGCGGAACGCTCGTTGACGCAACCCAGCGAGGGTTCCCTCTGATGCTTCGACGAGTCGGCGGGTCGTGAGATACGAGACCATGGCGGCCACGAATACGACGACGGCGATGACCGCCGCGGAACGCACGACGGTGCCGGTGTCCACACCGCCCTCGGCGAGGATGCCCCGGTCGATGGCTCGCTGAAGGAGGACCGGTATTACGAGGCGGCTCACGGCGACGCCGAGGCCCATCATGACGGTGGCTCGAAGCCCAACAGTGAGCTCAGGGCTCGTGGCGATACCGCGACGCAGGATCTCGATCGCGCCACCTTGTGCGGTGGGTGCGTCGTCGAGAACGTCGATTGATGCGTCGTCTGGCCCGGTGTCGTGTTCGGTCGCCGCAGTCATCGGGCCGCCTCGTAGGCGGTCACGAGCGCCCGGTAGCCGTCTTCGTCAAGCAGGTCGTCGTGCGCCCCGGCAGCTGCGATGCGCCCCTGGTCGATCCAGATCACCCGGTCGGCCAAGCGGATTGTGGACAGGCGTTGGGCGACAACGATGGTCGTGGCCGAGAGCGTCGTACGCAGCCCGTCGAGGATGCGTTGTTCGATCTGCGGGTCGATGGCGCTCGTCGCGTCGTCAAGCAGAATGACCTGAGGCTTGCGGACAAGGGCCCGGGCAAGCGCAACGCGTTGACGTTGCCCACCCGAGAGCGTCACGCCGCGCTCGCCGACGATCGTGTCGAGCCCCTTAGGGAGCACATCGAGGAACTCGCTGACCTGCGCGATGTCGATCGCGCTTTGGAAGTCGGCCTCGGTTGCGTCGCCCGGCAAGTCGATGTTCGATCGCAGAGTGTCGGCAAACAGGAAGCTCTCTTGGAACACAAGAGCGATGGCGTCCGTGCGGTCTTCGACGCTGATGTTGCGCAGCGAGGTGTCATCGAGCAGGACCTCGCCCGTGTCTGGGGTCAACAGACCGGCGAGCAACTCACAGACCGTGGACTTGCCGGAGCCAGTCGAGCCGACGATGGCGACGATTTCGCCCGCCGGCACGTCGAGGTCGATGCCATGCAGCACGGGCTCGGCATCAGGCCAGCCGAAATGAACATCGCGCGTTGCGACCGGCAACGGACCGGAACCGATCGGGCGAACATCGATCGGATCATCGACGACAGGTAGCGAGAGGGCGTCGGTGATTCGATCGTGCGCGACAAGCGACGGAGGAAGGGTCTGCAAGAAGAAGCCGAAGACCCGCATCGGCACCGCAAGCACGGTGAACAACGAGGCGATCTGCACAAGCTCACCAGGTGTCACGGCGCCTGCTTCGATGCGAAAGACGCCGATGGCGATCACGGCAACGATGCCCAGGTACGGCAACGTTCCGATTGCGGAGTCGAATGCAGCTCGAAGGTAGCCGACCCGTTTGCGGTGCCCCTTGAGGTTGGCGACGGCGACGTCGAAGCGGGCCGCTTCTTCGTCGGAACGTCCGAGCGTCTTCACGACGAGTGCGCCGTCAAAGCTCTCGTGTGCGATCGAGGAGACGACGCCGACTCCCTGCTGCACGAGCGCAGCAGGGGCCTCGACCCGACTCGTGTACATGCGGTTGAGCAGGACCATGGTGGGGAACACGAGGAACGACAGAATCGCCAGCGGAATGTCGATCAGCAGCAGTGCAATCGCCGAGAAGATGGCGAGAAACACGACACCGAGCGAGAAGGGCAACGGGTGCAGGACCTGCACCATGACGTCGGCGTCGTTGTCCGCTCGCGAGATGAGCTCGCCGACCGGCAAGCTGCGCCGAGACGCTGCCGGCAGTGCGAGGTAGCGGTCGCGCAGTCGGTGTCGGAGCGTTCGGGACACGCGTTCGCTGAACATGCCGGCGAAGTACCGGCGGGTGACGATGCCCAACATGCGAACGATCGCCACCGTGATGATCGCGATGCCGGCCAACACGAGCGAGCGGGTTGATGGCTCTTCGCCATCGAACGCGGGCAACACGACCCGATCGGTTACTCGACCGAACACGACCGTTGCACCGACGCCAGCGCCGGCATAGACGGCTGCGCCCGTGACCGCGATGGAGAACGGACCTGGATGCATGCGGATCATCATCCGAACGAGCTCGAGGCCCGCGCGCACGCCACGTGGTTCCGTCATGGCGCGCTCCTTTTCGAACAATCGGCGTCAAGGGGAGACTCCACGTTACGGCGTCGAAGTCCGGCCGCAGCGGAGATATCGGTCACCCCGAACCCGCCTAGATCTCTACGGCCCCGTGTCGCCGCCGAACCGTGATCGCGGTCGCCAAGGTCAGCACGACGAGCGTCCAAGAGATCACCGAATACTGCACCAATGTTCGCGGCACATCGTTCCTGGCGCCTTCGGCGAGGCCAACGAGAATCGATCCCCACAACGCCCGCCCTCCGAGCGAGTTAAGGCTCAGCAGGGTCGCCCGATGCCGCTGTTCGACGTGCGGTGCAACCGCGGCCGAAATCAGGATCGGGGCCGAGGCTCCTTGAATCGATCGGAGCACGACGAACAACAAGATGATCACGTGTTGGAACGCCGCCATCATCGTGACGATGAGCGCCGACAGTGCTCCGTAGGCGACCAAGGTGGCTCGGACCCCGAATCGTCGCGCCGTTGGTGTGCTCAGTCGAGCGGCTGCACCGCCGACCAGTCCCATAATGGCCAGTACAAGACCTGAGATCAGTGGCGTTGAACCAAGGTCATCAGCTGTTCTTCCGAGTGCACCGGCGAGCCACGGTGTGAAGAGGTTGAACGCGACGTGCTCGAGCACGACCATGGCGACGCCGTAGCCGAAGATCCAGCGCAACGGCACGTTCGAGAGGTAGCTGAGGCAGCGCTTCACCTGACCGACGACTGATTCTGCGCGACCGAGATGTGGCGGCTCCGTGAATTGGAGACCCACCGCGAACTGGATCGCCGCGAGGACGAACGAAATGAGGAACGGGATGCGTAGGTCGATCAGGCCAAGCGCGCCGCCGCCGATGGCTCCCAACGTTCCGACGACGCGGGCACGGGAAACGATGCGCGCCTGGCGATCGGCGAACTCATCGGCACGGCCAAGTGCCTCAAGTGTGTCGTAGTGAAAGCTGACGTCGCTTCCGGACAGGCTGGCGTAACCCGCAGCGACGAGCACGTTGCCGGCGGCCATCGCGACGTAGGCGTCGGAAAGCAGCCAGCATGCGAATGCAGCCATCCAGGCGATGCCGACGAAGCGGAGTGTCGGGACGCGGCCAAACCGGTCGCTTGCCCAGCCCGAGGGAACCTCGAACACGACCACCGACAGGTAGTAGATGCCGGAGAGCGCGATCGCTCCGTCGACATCGAACCGCGACCAGTTGAACAGCATCAGCACGACGCCCCAGGGCGCGGTCGACGTCAGGATTTCGAACCACCCAAAGAGGCGGAGGTTGCGTTCGAGAGCGGGCACGCGGGCGACAGCAGATTTCTTGGGGCAGCGGGAACTCCATCATGACCTGTGGCGACCATGACTGCTGATGACTTTGCTCCGCCGTCTTCTTGTTGCGTTCGCCCTTGTTGCTGCACTTGCCGCCTGTGGCGGTGACACTGCGACCTCTGCCGATCTTGAGTTCACCGACGTGTGGACACGCCAACCCGCTCAAGGGCAGCCGAACGCTGCCGTGTACGGGACGGTCACCAACACCGGTGGCACCGACGTCACGATCACCGGCGCTTCGGTCGAGATCAGCGATCGTGTCGAGTTGCACGAGGTCCTTATGGACGATGGCTTGATGACGATGCAGGAACGAGACGGTGGGTTCGTGGTGCCTGCGGGCGGTTCGATCACGCTGGAGCCTGGCGGCCTCCACGTGATGGTGTTTGGCATCGACGCCGACACATATCCGACCGATGCGCTCGACGTCACGTTCAGCTTCGATAGCGGCGAGCCCACGTTCGCGAGCGCCGAAGTTCGTGCCATCGACGGCGACAGCATGAGCGGCATGGACGACATGGACCACTCCGATATGGAGATGGATGACATGGATGACATGGACGAGATGGACATGGAAGAAACCGACGGCTGATCGCAGGATTCGGGTTCACTCATCGGCATGGGTTCTTCGACTGCCGCA
>CALDGN010000156.1 GCA_937942965.1 uncultured Acidimicrobiales bacterium
CACCAGGTCGGCGCCTGCGGGCGGTCGTTCCAGTGAACTCGCGAGACCGAAGCGCGGCCGGAACTCGTTGAACACCGACTGGGCGCCACGCACCACATCGATCGAAATCGAGTCGGGGTCCGGCGGAGTGCGCACGTCATCGTGCAGCCAGATGTTCACCCCGAACGGGCGGTTGGTGCGTTCGCGCATCTGGGCGATGCCGGCACGGACCTGGTCTGGCTCCAGGCGCAACGCAGCGAGCACGCCGAGGCCACCGGCATTCGATACGGCCGACGCCAGCTCGGGACCTGCGACGCCGCCCATGCCGGATTGGACGATCGGCACCTCGATGCCGATTGCGTCAAACAAGCGTGGCGAGAGCTGCGAGGTCATTGCGCCACGGTACGCAGCCGACCCGTCGCGGCACGAACTTCCGCAGCCAGCGCAACTGGCAGCTCAGGACATCACTCGCGATGCGCTCGATTGCCAGATACGTGCCAGTGCGACATCTGGCACTCGGAAGCTTCAGTTCTGAAGGGCTCAGCTGCCAGTTTCGATCGCATCGAAGCGGCGTAACACGCCCCGAGCCGCGGCGACGCCGGTGCTGAAGCACGCCTGAAGGAGGTAGCCGCCGGTTGGAGCTTCCCAGTCGAGCATCTCGCCCGCCACAAAGACGCCCGGAAGAGACCGAAGCATGAAGTGCTCATCGAGTTCGTCGAGCGCCACACCTCCGGACGACGAGATCGCCCGGTCGAGCGACGCCAGACCGGTGACCGCAAGCTCGGTTGACTTCACGAGCGCAGCCATCTGCGCCGGATCGTCGGGAAGGAGGTTGCCGGTCGCATCGCGAAGCAGTGCAATCGAGACCGGGCTCAGGCCAGCATTGCGAAGCCACGCCGTCTGCGTTGCGCCCTTACGGCGTCGCTCCAGCCGCTCCGCCACTGCGTCGACCGCAAGATCCGGCAGCAGGTCGAAGACCAGCGCTGGGTCGGTTGACTGGCGTAGCGCACGGGAGAGTGCGTAGATGGGCCCGCCCTCGAGCCCCGCCTTGGTGATCACGACGTCGCCGCGGATCGCCGCATCTGAACCCGGCGCAACCACAGCGATGTTCTTGAGCGGCTCGCCTTCGTAGCGGTCGAGCATCGCCGAGGTCCAGCGGACCGTCACGGCACAGTTCGCAGGTCCGAACGGCGCCACATCGACACCTGCATCGGCAAAGGCCTCGCTCCATGACCCGTCGCCGCCAACCCTCGGCCAACTCGGTCCGCCGCAAGCGATCACGGTCGCATCCATATCCACGACGACCGCGCCGTCATCGTCAGTCTCGAAGCAAAGCGCGTCGTCTGCCCAACCGATCCAACGGTGCTGAAGCCGCATCTCGACATCCAGCGATGCGAGGCGCGCCAGCCACGCTCGCAGCAGCGGCGTTGCGCGGTGCGAGGCGGGGAACATGCGTCCGCTTGAGCCGACCAAGGTCTCCTCACCGAGTCCGGCGCACCACTCGCGTACGGCGTCAGGGTCGAACGCACGCACTGCAGCTTCGAGTGCGGGCCGATCGGGGCCGTATCGATCCAGGAACGCTTCGAGGTCTTCGGTGTGGGTCAGGTTCAAGCCGCTGCGACCGGCCAGCAGAAACTTGCGACCTGGCGACCGGTGTTGCTCGAAAATCGTCACCTGATGCCCAGCGGTCGCCACGACCTCGGCCGCCATCAGACCGGCGGGGCCGCTTCCGATGACACCAACATGCACTCGCTGAACCTAGCTGTCTTGCGACCTCAATCTGCTTCCAAGAATCGAGGGTCCATACGTCACAGGGTGAGGGCCCGTTCGGCCGGTAGAAGCAGCGAGCCCCCGGCGTAGACTCTTCTTAACTATGGCTGAAGCTCACTCCCCAGAACAGGGCCTGTTCCAGGTCCGCGATCTGCATGTTGCCGCCGAAGACACCCAGATCTTGGCTGGCATCGATCTCGCAATTCAGGCTGGCGAGGTCCACGCAATCATGGGCCCCAACGGCTCCGGCAAATCGACGCTCGCCAACGCGCTGCTCGGCAACCCCGAGTACGAAGTCACCAGCGGCGAAGTTCTGCTCCACGGTGACGACGTGACGGACTGGGATCCTGATGTACGTGCCAAGCACGGCATGTTCCTGGCGTTCCAGTACCCGCAAGAGATTCCCGGCGTGACGGTGAACAACTTCTTGCAGCAGGCTGTGCGGGCTCGCCGAGGCGAAGACGTCTCGGTGCTCGACACTCGCCGCCGCATCATGGGCTGGATGGATCGCCTCGAAATGGACGCCCGCTTTGCTGAGCGTTTCCTCAACGAGGGTTTCTCGGGTGGCGAGAAGAAGCGGGCCGAGATCCTGCAGATGGCCATGCTCGAACCCGACATCGCCGTCCTCGACGAAACCGACAGCGGCCTCGACGTCGATGCGTTGCGCATCGTCGCCAGCGGCGTTCGTGCTGTCAAAGAAGACCGCCCGGAGATGGGCGTGCTCGCAATCACCCACTATCGCCGACTGCTCGACCTGCTGAGGCCCGATCACGTCCACGTCCTGATGGACGGCAAGATCGTCGCCAGCGGCGGCATGGAACTGGCCGAGAAGCTCGAGAACGACGGCTACGAGGCCTTCCGCACATGACCGACGCCGGCCAGCCCAGTCTGGACACGGCGGCTGTTCGCGCTGATTTCCCGATCTTCGACGGCCCCGTCAACGGCCGCGACCTGATCTACCTCGACTCGTCGGGCACATCGCAGAAGCCTCGCCAGGTGCTGCAGGCGATGGACTCCTTCTACGTCGAGGCCAACGCCAACGTGCACCGCGGTGCGTACTACCTCAGCGACCAGGCGTCGCGCCGCATGGAAAGCGCCCGCACCAAGGTCGCCCGCTTCATCGGCGCCAGCGAGCCCGAAGAAGTCATCTTCACCAAGAACGCAACCGAGGCGATCAACCTGATCGCGGCCAGCTGGGGTCGAGCCAACCTGCAACGTGGCGACGCTGTCGTGCTGACGGTGATCGAGCACCACGCCAACATCGTGCCGTGGCACATGCTCGCCGCCGAACGAGGCATCGAGCTGCGCTTTATCGGCATCGGCGAAGACGGCCACCTGGATCTATCGAACCTCGACACGCTCCTCGATGGCGCCAAACTGGTGTCGTTCACGGCGATGTCCAACGTGCTCGGCACGC
The DNA here is from genome assembly GCA_937942965.1 of uncultured Acidimicrobiales bacterium. Classification (GTDB taxonomy): domain Bacteria; phylum Actinomycetota; class Acidimicrobiia; order Acidimicrobiales; family UBA10347; genus UBA10347. Next base: position 3,167 of record CALDGN010000156.1, read on the forward strand.
TTCCTCCGATCGCTCGCATCGCCGAAGCCGCCCATGCCGCCGGTGCACTCGTCGCGATCGACGCCTGCCAGTACGTGCCGCACCTGCCGACTCGCTTGGCCGACCTCGGGGTCGACTTCATGGCGTTCTCGGGACACAAGATGTGCGGCCCGACCGGCGTTGGCGTGCTCTGGGCCCGTCGCGAGATCCTCGAAGCCATGCCGCCATTCCTTGGCGGCGGCGGCATGATCTCGAACGTCACCCTCGAGGGCTTCACCACCGCAGAACTCCCCCACAAGTTCGAGGCCGGCACGCCACCGATCGCCGAAATCGTCGGCCTTGGCGCCGCGATCGATTACCTCGACGGCTTGGGCATGGATGCCGTTCGCCGCCACGAGATCGAACTCACGGCGTACTTCCTCCGCACGATCAAGGAACGCCACGGCGACGACGTGACGGTGCATGGACCGAGCGAGCCGTCTGAGCGCGGCGGCGTGTTCTCCTTCGAATACAAAGACGTGCATCCACACGACCTGTCGCAGGTACTCGACGAGCATGGCGTCAACGTCCGTGCCGGGCATCACTGCGCCAAGCCGCTCATGAAAGAACTCGGTGTGGGTGCAACCGCCCGAGCTTCGCTGTACATCTACAACGACGAGTCCGACGTCGACCGACTGGTCGAAGCACTCGACGACGCCTCAGACCTGTTCTCGTTCTGAGCGTCACACCCCTCGAATAGCGATCTACCCGGAAAGGCAGCACACGAGATGGCCGGGCTCGAAGACCTCTACAAGGAAATCGTCATCGATCACTACCGCTCACCGCGGAACCGTGGCGAACTCGAAACTCCTCCTGCGCAGCATGCCGAAGGGCTGAATCCGCTGTGCGGTGACGAAGTCCACGTGTACGTCCAGGTCGAGGACAACGTGATCACGGACATCGCGATCGGCGGCCAGGGTTGTTCGATCAGCCAAGCGTCTGCGTCGATGATGTCGGCAGCGATCAAGGGCAAGTCCCTCGACGAAGTCGGCGAGCTGTCCACCGCCGTCAAGTCGATGATGTCGATCCACGAGCAGTCGCTCGAAGACGACGACTCGGGCGTGCTGCCCGAACCTCCTGACGTCGAGCTAGGCGATCTCGAGGCCCTCAAGGGCGTCGTCAAGTACCCAGTCCGTATCAAGTGCGCAACGCTGGGCTGGAACACGCTGGCAGAGGCTCTCCAGAGCTGACAACCTGGCATCTATGGATGCTGAGCCACGTCCGCAGTGGCAAACCGAAATCATCGAACTCCACGACTTCTTCGAGGAACTCTTTCTCGGGAACACGACGTCGCTCGACCGGGCTGCCGTTGCCCTGGCCGACGATTTCACGATGGCGGGGCCGTACGGCGCTGTCACCTCTCGGGACCAGGTGATGGGCCAGCTCGAGTCGGGTATCGGCCACACGAGCGAGCTTTCGATCTCGGTCGAGGGGCTGCAGCTGATCCTCGAGACCGATGACGTGGTGGTCGCCGAGTACGTCGAGGTGCACTCGCTTCGCGACGACCGCTCCAACAAGCGCCGCAGCACCGTCGTGTTTCGCCGTGATCCTGAGGGCCCGAACGGACTTCGCTGGGTGCGAGTCCAAGAGACCTGGATCGACACCACCGACTGAGCGGGTCCTCGTTGTCGCACGGGGCGTCTACCGTGGCACGCCATGTCCCCCGTGACCTTCGAGGAACTCCAGCGCCGCGAGATTTCTCACGCCCGCGCCCGCGATGACGACGATCTCGTCGCGGCCGTGCAGTACCTGGTCGATCTCGGGGTGACGCTCGACGAAATCGAGGAGTACGGCATCCAGCGCATGGCATCGGCCCGCAGGGTCCGTGAACGTGCCTGGCACGGCACCGATGCCGATGCCGCGCTCGCAGGCGTGGGTATCGACAGTGACTTCTCCCAACGGTTGCGTCTGGCGATGGGCCTCCAAGCCGGCAGCGGCATGGGCCTCACGGCAGACGAACTCGATGCGACCCGGTTCTTCGCCGGCGTCCGCAACATCTTGGGCGAAGAAGAGACGCTGTCGATGGTGCGTGTCGTCGGCAACAGCAGCGCGCGGATCGCCCGAGCGACCGCCTCGATGCTGCGGGTCAACTTCGCCACACCGATCGACAACTCGCCTGCCCCACTGGCCGACGCCGTGGTGGCCTACACCCAGCTGATCGACTCGTCGCTACCAACCTTCCTCGAAGCCACGGCAACGCTGATCCGTCGACACCTGGCCGGCTTCATCGCCGACGAAGGGCTCGACATGCGAGTCGATGAGACGCGCAGCGCAGCGTTGCAGCGCCTGGTGATCGGGTTCGCCGACCTGGTCGGCTTCACCGCGTTCACCGAAGCTGCCGACGCCGAACAGTTCATGGATGTCATCGGCCAGTTCGAATCCGAGGTCCAGGAGATCGTCGTCGCCAACGGCGGCACCGTCGTCAAGATGATCGGCGACGAGGTCATGTTCGTCACCCAGCACACCGACGAAGCCGTGCGCGTCGCTCGCCAGCTCACATCGGTGTGTCGTGACACGGCTGGGCTCGACGGCATGCGTGTCGGGCTGAGCCGGGGCGAGGTCATCAACAGCGGTGGCGACTATTACGGCACGATCGTGAACATCGCTTCGCGCATCGTTGGCATGTCGTTTCCCGACGCAATCGTTGCCACCCAGTCGGTTGTCGATGCGCTGCCCGGGACCGTGGCGCGCACCTCGCTTGGCCCGCACGAGCTTCGCGGTATCCGGGATCCCATCGAGCTGTATCAAATCGATCGCCTCCGCGTCCACGGCTGACCACTCGCGCCGCGACCGACCGGGTGACTAACGTCGGCCCATGACCGACGCCGTCAATCTGAGTGCGGAAGACCTGTCAGCGTTCGTAACTGCGATCTTCGTCGATGCCGGTTGCACGCCTGATGAGTCCCGGCGAATCGCCGACAACCTGGTCGAGGCCAACCTGACGGGACACGACAGTCACGGTGTCGTGCGCGTCCAGCGCTACGTGCACATGCTCGACGAAGGCATCGTGCACAAGGACAAGACGCCCGAGACCGTCATGGATGGCGGCTCGATGGTGGTGCTCGACGGCCTGTTCGGCTTCGGTCAAACGGTCGGGCCGATCGCGGTCAATTTGGGCATTGAACGGTGCCGTGAGCATGGGCTTGCTGCCGTCGCGCTCCGACACTCGGGCCACCTGGGTCGTATCGGGGCTTTCGCGGAGCAAGCGGCCGCAGCGGGTCTCGTTTCCCTCCACATCGTCAACGTCGCGAATAGCCGCCTAGTCGCTCCGTTTGGTTCCGCCGCACGGCGTATGGGAACCAACCCGTATGCCTTCGGTGTGCCTCGCCCCGATCACCGGCCGGTGATCCTCGACTTCGCCACCTCGATCGTTGCCGAGGGCAAGACGGCCGTCGCAGCCCAAGGCGGACCGCCGGTACCCGATGACGCACTCGTTGGACCCGACGGGGTTACCGGCGACCCCGCCGCGTTGTATGGCGAGATCATCCCCGGAGAGCGGCCTCGCTCACTCGATGGCCCCGGTGCTCTGCGAGCCATGGGCAACCACAAAGGTTCTGGGCTCTCGGTCATGTGCGAGCTGCTCGCTGGCGCGCTCACGGGCTCGGGCACGGCTGGCCCGGACGTAGTGCCTTTCTGCAATGGCATGTTGTCGATCTATATCGATCCCGAGCGGATCGATGTCGAGGAGACGTTCGCCGCCGACGTGACCGCCTACACCGATTGGTATCTGGCTGCAGAACCGCTCGAAGAGAGCGAACCGGTCCTACTTCCCGGCGATCGTGAGCATCAGCGGCGCACCGAACGGATGCGAGACGGCCTCGATCTTCCCGGCGACCTGTGGCTCAGCATCTGTGCGGCCGCCGAGTTCACCGGCACTCCACTTCCGAACGCAGGAGCGACGACCTAATGGATCCCGAACTCTCTCGACGACGATTCCTTCGCTATGCGGCGGCACTCGGCGTGACGGGACCGACGCTCGCCGCATGCGGTTCCTCTGATCCAGTTGCGGTCGCTCCTGACCCAACTGCTGTGGCGGCACCAACCTCGCCGCCTGACCCGACGGCAACTTCGATCCCCGACCCGACCGCCACAGCGGTACCCGAGCCCACGCCAACAGCCGAGGTGCTCGGCGTCGACTTCGACCCGTCGCTTGGCTACTGGCGCCAGGGCGGCTTTGTCCCGGTCACCGACGAAGTCACCGAGTCGAATCTCGTCGTACGAGGGAGCATCCCTGCAGCGCTCAACGGTCTGTACGTCCGCAATGGCACCAATGCGTTCGGAGCAAACGCGCACTGGTTCTTCGGCGAAGGCATGGTTCACGGCATCGAGTTCGACAGCGGCAAGGCCACGACCTACCGCAACCGGTTCGTCAAGACGCCGGTGTACGAAGCAGCCGCCGCTGGCACCGGTAACACGCTGTCGATCCCGGGTCAGACGAACACGCAGAGCAACGTCAGCGTTGTCAGTCACGGCGGCAAGCTGTGGAGCTTGGGCGAGATCGGCTGGCCCTACGAACTCGACCCGACCGACCTGTCGACGATCGGGCCAGAGAACTTCGGTGGGGCGCTCGGCAACAATCTCACCGCCCACCCCAAAGTCGATCCAGCGACCGGGCTGTTGCACGCATTTGGCTACGGCGTCATCGCCGCGCCGTATCTGACCTACTACGTCATCTCGGCCGACGGGTCCGAGATCGTCCACTCGTCCCCCGTCGAGTTGTCCGCTTCGACCATGATCCACGACTTCGCCATTACTGATCGCGACGTCATCTTCTGGGAAGGTCCGGTGCTGTTCGACCTGCAGATGGCGATCAGCGGCGAGCCGATCCCCTACCGCTGGGACCCGAGTTACGGGGCCCGCATCGGCGTCATGCCGCTCGGCGGAACCGGCGATCAGATCCGTTGGGCTGAGGTCGACCCGATGTTCATCTTCCACGGCTCCTTCGCCCACCGCGATGGCGACGACATCGTGCTGTACGCGTCGAGGCTGCCGGACTTCTTCAGCCGCTACGACGGCCTCGACGGGCCGAGCCTGCTCACACGGTTCACAATCAACACGGCTGGCGAAACGCCAACGGTGAGCCAGGAGGTGCTGCACGACCTGCCGCTCGACCTCCCTGGCTATGACCGTCGCTATCTGACCGATGCCCCTGACCACGCCTGGTACGTCACCACCCAGCAGACCGACGACGGCAACATCTGGTTCGAGGGGATCACTGGCTACGACTTCTCGACCGGCTCGCTCGATCGGTGGATGAGCGGACCTGATCTGCAACCCAACGAAGCGCTCTTCGTCGCAACGAGTGACACAGCCGAACGCAACGACGGGTTCCTGCTCAGCTACGCCTGGGACCGAGCCAAGGACAGCTCCGAACTGGTCATCCTGGATCCTTCTGACCTGGCCAGTGGGCCGGTTGCGGCGATCGAGCTACCTCAACGGGTGCCGTTCGGGTTCCACGCTGCGTTCCACCGATGACACCCAAGCGCCGCATGGAGCGCACCACCCCGGTTTGGCAGGCGCCTGACGACGTCATCGAGCTGATGGGCTCGACGTCGGGCAACGAGCTGAACGGGTGGAACGAAGACGCGGTCCGCCAACCAACGCTTGTGATGTGGGCCAACCCAGCCAAGCTGGCCCATGGCGCGGTCCAGCAGCGAATGACTGCGGAATTCATGGAGCATCCGGATCTACGGACTGTGCTTCGCACCGATGATCGGCACACGCCAGTCCCAGTCGCCGAGCGCCAACGCGCTGCGACGCCTGACGAGTGGATGTCCGCAATTCGTGACTTCGCGACGAGCGAGGCTGGCCATGATGTTGAACTCGTCGGCGTCGCTCGACCGCAGCCCGAGTGGTTCTTCGAAGGGCGCAAAAGCGAGCTGCCGTTCGTGGTCATGCTCGGGCTGGCGATGAACCATGGCGAGCTGGCGACGGCCCCCGAGCATCACTCCGCCATGGAGGTACATCGTCAGTACAACCGGGGCACAGCTGCGGCTCGGGCGCTTGCCGACTTCATACGCTCCCGGGGCTTTGATGCCGAGGGTCATGGCGGTCCGGGCGCCGGGCCGATGCAGATGGTGCCCGCTGCGATCGAGGCCGGGTTCGGAGAACTCGGCAAGCACGGATCAATCATCAACCGCGAGCTGGGTAGCTCGTTCCGGCTCGCAGCCGTGTTAACCGATGCCCCGCTCGTGGCCACGGAGCCGGATGTGTTCGGCGTCGACGATTTCTGTCTGGGCTGTCGTATCTGCACCGACGCCTGTCCGCCCGATGCCATCGCTCCCGATCGGCGCCTCGTTCGAGGCGTGACCAAGTGGGCCGTCGACTTCGACCGCTGCCTCCCCTACTTCGCCGAGAGCTACGGCTGTGGCATCTGTATTGCGGTCTGCCCGTGGTCCAAGCCCGGCGAAGCGCCCCGGCTCGCCGACAACATGACCCGCAAACGCGAACGTCGGGCCGAAGCCGACTAGCAAGTTCAGACGACCGTGCCGTTGGAGCGCAGCGCACTGATTTGCTCTGGGCTCATCCCGAGAAGGTCACTCAGGATCACGTCGGTGTGCTCGCCGATTGCTGGCGGTGGGTCGAGCTCGTAGATCGGGCTCTCGTGGAAGCGGATCGGGCTATACGCCAGCGGCACCGTCCCGAGGTCTGGGTCGTCAACCCACTGCAGCGACCTCCGTGCGTGCTGTCGCTCGTCGCGGACGGCCTCGTCAACGGTCCGCACGGCCGCAGCGGGCACATGCGCTTGGCGGAGGATCTGGACGACGTCGTCGCGGGATTGCTTCGACGTCCATGCCTCGATCTCGGCATCGAGGGCGTCGACGTTGCGGGTGCGATCGGCGGGCGTCGCGAACCGCTCGTCAGTTGCGAGTTCGGTGCGCCCCATCGCTTCGGCCAGCGACGGCCAGTGCCGTGGAGCGACCGTGATGATCGCGATCCAGCCGTCGGAACATGGGTAGACGTTGTACGGGGCGAAGCCACTGGCTTGCCGGTTGCCGGGCCGCACGGTGTGCCCGGTCGCTTGCCACATCGCTAACGGACTGGTGAGCGCAAAGTGTGCGGCATCGGCCATCGACACTTCGACGCTGCGACCAATGCCGGTGCGTTCACGTTCGAACAGCGCGGTCGTGATCGCTCCGTAGAGGTGCGCACCACCCAGGAAGTCGATGTAGGCAACGCCCGCCTTCAACGGCGGCGTGTCTTCGTAGCCAGTCGTCGTCATCGCCCCCGAGGCCGCCTGGATCGTGATGTCCATGGCCGCTGTCGGGTCAGTAACCAGTTCACCATCCGGGTTGCGCACACCGAAGCCAGAGGCCTGGGCGAACACGAGGCCGGGGTTGCGGGCATGCACGACGTCGTAGCCAAGGCCGAGTCGCTCGGGCACGCCGGGCAGGAAGTTCATCAGCATCACATCGGCATGCTCAACCAACCCCAGCATGACCTCGAGCCCTGCTGGCTGCTTGAGGTCGATGGCGATCGCCTCTTTGTGGGTGTTGAGCATCGCTGTGGGCAACCCTGGTCCCCGGCGCCGGCTCTGCTCCCCCGTCGGCGGCTCGACCTTGATGACCCTCGCTCCGGCCATCGCCAACAGGAACCCGCAGTACGGCCCCTGGTAGATCTGGCCGAGGTCGAGAACGGTGACGCCAGCCAACGGAAGCGGCCGATCTCCGGCGCCCAAGTTGATCGTCACTTGAAGCTGCCGCCGAGAATTTCTCTTGCCATGATCAGTCGCTGCACTTCGCTCGGCCCTTCGCCGACTCGGCGGATCCGTAGCTCGCGGTACCAGCGCTCGAGCGGCAGGTCTTTGGTCATGCCAATGCCGCCGTGGATCTGCATCGCCCGATCGACGACTCTGCCCGATGCTTCCGACGCGACGAGCTTGGCCATCGCAGCCTCGGTCCGGAAGCGTTCGCCCCGGTCGGCACGCTGCGCGGCTTCGAGCACACACCATCGGGCATGGCGGATGTCGATCTCGTTGTCGACGATCATCCACTGCACAGCTTGCTTCTCGGCGAGCGTGCTGCCGAACGTCTCTCGGTTCTTCGCCCACTCGATCGCCATCTCTTGAGCCTTGATCGCAGGGCCGATGCAGCCTGCGGCGTAGGGAATCCGTTGGCGGCTCAGCCGGTCGTTGGCGATGGCGAAGCCGCGGTTGACTTCGCCCAGCACGGCCTCGTGCGACACACGCATCTCGGTGAAGGACAGCTCGGTGGCGTAGTGGGTCGATCGCAGCGTGTGCACCACGCGCTCGACATGAAAGCCGGGCGTATCAGTGTCAACGATGAATGCCGTGACGCCGTTGCGGCCGGGGTCCTCGCTGGTTCGAGCGAACACGAGCGCGAAGTCAGCCTTGTCGGCGGCCGAGATGTAGAGCTTGGAACCGTTGATGATCCACTCATCACCGTCTTGGTGTGCTCGGGTCTTGATTGCACGAGCGGGGTCGCTTCCGCCCGATGGCTCGGTGAGCGCGAAGCAGCCTCGCTTCTCGCCCCGAAGCGCCGGGTAGAGATAACGCTCTTTCTGTGCATCCGTGGCTTCGTACAGCTGGGCCAGACCGGCTCCGCCGAATGTGCCGTAGCAAGGGTTGTAGAGCCCGGCGCGGTGCTGGCTCATCTCGATCGCCATGAGGGCCCGGGTCGTTGTATCGAGGCCCGGGCCGCCGAACTCTTCGGGGATATCCAACCCGTAGAAGCCCATCTCTTTGGTCATGGCCACGAGCCGGGTCTGGTCTTCGGGCAAGAGGTCCCCGGCGTCGGGGTCCAGGCTCGCTTCGAGTGGTTCAATCTCTTCGCGCACGAAGCGGCGCACAGTCTCGACGATGAGTTGCTGTTCCTCGGTGGGTTGGAAGTCCATGCGTGCAGCTCCTAGCTGAGGCGGCCGATGCGGTGCGCGTCGCCAGCATTCGCGGCGGGGACCGCTCCATGCGTTGCGGCATGCAGCATCAGTAGCTCTTGCCACCGGGTCATATAGGCGTGCGTGGTCTCGTAGCGGAAGCTGGCCTCGTCCCAGCGTTGTGCCGCCGTACTGAGCGCTGTTCGCAGACCGAAGGGTTCCAGCGCGCCTGCGGCGCCGAAGTACACCGAGGTGCCCTGCCCGTCCACGATCTCGAACACGCCGAGCTGTGCGGGTAATGAGGCAGCGGCGTCGGCCGTGAGCGGCTGTAGTCCTCGTGCGATCCCCTGGGCTGCTACCACGCCACGAACTTAGGTTGCCGATGGCAGCGAACCGAAAGCCGCTTGCTC
>CALDGN010000157.1 GCA_937942965.1 uncultured Acidimicrobiales bacterium
GGATGGGCGTATTCGTCAGGGCAGGGCGATCGAGACCGACCTCGAGGCTGAGCTGGCGCCCTTCGCTCTCCCACTTTGCCTCGTGCCAGTGGAAGCGACAACGAAGTTCATAGGCAACCGCAGCTTCGCTTCGGTCCGCGGTATCGCCAACGACCTTGAGCTCACCGGCATAGACCTGGCGGCCGTCGACGATGCGGGCGTTGTGGGTGGCTCGACGGCCACAGGCGCATCGGGCTTCGACTTGGAGTTCGTGGCGTTCGTCAGCCATCTCGAGCAGCCGCGCGGTGCCGGGAAACAGTTCGCCTTGGAAGCTCGTGAGCAGGCCGAATGCGAACACGTCGACCCCGAGTAGGTCGACGACCATCGCAAGCTGCTCGATCTGGGCCGGCGCATAGAACTGGGCTTCGTCGCACACGAGCGCGTCGAGGCCGTGCTGGTCCTGATGGTCGCGGGCGAGCTCATACAAGTCGGTCTCGCTGGTGATGATCTGGGCTTCGGCCGACACGCCGAGGCGACTCGACACGCGGCCTTCTTGACGATCGAGCTGGGTCGTCAGCAGCACCTGTTGGCCACTGGTCGCGAGGTTGTGTCGAATCTGGAGCGCCTGGGTGCTCTTGCCCGACCCCATCGTGCCAAAGAAGAACTTCAGCATCGGCTGGGTGTGGCGAGCCCGCGACTGGTTCCCCTGGCTACCCGAAGACGTCATGACAGCGTGCATCTTGACACGCTGTTTCGATGCAGTCGCGCCTTCGCCGCTGCAAAGCGAACCTGCGATTACGAAGACTGTGCGCAGAGCAGGCCGAGCAAAGCGAACCTGCAATTGCGAAGAAAATCTAGGTCGCGGATGCGGCGTAGATGCCGGCGATCGTTGCGTCGAGCGTGTCGTTGAACTCGCCGTCGGATTGCTGGGCGCTCAAGCCTTCGGCCAATGCTCGCGAGAAGCTTGCGATCATGCCGTTGTTCGCGCTCAGACGGCGGTTCGCTTCGTCGCGGGGATAGCCACCCGACAGCGCCACGACTCGCAGCACGCGAGGGTCAGCGATCAGGTCGGCGTAGAAGTTCTCGGTGTCGGGCAGCGTCAGCTTGAACATGACCTGCACGCCATCGGCGAGACCGTCGAGACCCGCAAGCAGCGCTTCGGCCAGGAGCGACTCGGCTTCGACCTTGTCCGGACAGTGGATGTCGACCTCGGGTTCGAGAATCGGCATGAGGCCCGCGTCGAGGATCTGCTGGCCGACCTCGAACTGCTGCTCAACGACCGCACGGACACCTGCGACCGAGGCTTGCTTGACGACCGAACGCATCTTCGTGCCGAAGATGCCCTTGTCGACGGCCCGGCTCAACAAGTCGCCGAGACCAGGGTTCGGCTTCATGATCTGGGCGCCGTCGGCCTCGTCGGCCAGGCCCTTGTCGACCTTGAGGAACGGCACGACCTGCTTGGACTCCCACAAGAACTGTGCGGTTGGCGTGCCGTCGATCTCGCGATCCATCGTCATCTCGAAGAGGATCGCTCCGAGCACTCGATCGCCGCCGAACGATGGCGACGTGATGATGCGCGACCGCATGGCGTGCACCAGGTCGAACATTTCCCCGTCGTTGCTGAACGCATCGGCGCTGACGCCGTAGCTCGCGAGCGCACCGGGCGTACTGCCGCCGCTCTGGTCGAGAGCGGCAATGAATCCGGTGGCCGATCCGACCTTGGTGAGCTGTTCTGCGTGCATGGCGACTCCTGTGTCGATCTACCCAACTCCGATTTCCAGAAACAGTATGCGCCTACCCTCAACGACGTGCCTTCCTTGACCGTCGCACTCACCGGCGCGGCCGGCTACATCGCTAGCCACGTCGCCGTTGCCCTGTTTGAACGCGGCCACAGCGTCGTTGGCTTCGACAACTTCTCGAACAGCTCGCCGAAGTCGCTCGAGCGGGTGGCCCAGATCGCCGACACGCACATGCCGTTCGAGCAACTCGACCTGGCTGACACCGACGGCATCGAAGCGTTCCTGCGCGCCCACCAGGTCGACGCGGTCATCCACTTTGCAGGGCTCAAAGCGGTCGGCGAGTCGACCGAACAGCCGCTTCGCTACCACGAGAACAATGTCGGCGGATCGCTCAGCTTGCTGCGGGCAATGGAGAACGCAGGCGTGCGCCACCTGGTGTTCTCATCGTCAGCGACCGTGTATCACCCCGACGAAGCCAGCCCGCTCCGCGAAGACGCCTCGCTCGGGCCGATCAATCCCTATGGCGCCACCAAGCTCATGGTCGAACAGATCATCGGCGACGTCGCCACCTACAGCGACCTGCGCGCCATCAACCTCCGCTACTTCAACCCCGTCGGCGCACACCCGAGCGGGCTCATCGGCGAAGACCCCGTTGGCACCCCGAACAACCTGATGCCGTTCATCATGCAGGTCGCCGTCGGACGCCGCGAGCAGCTGAACATCTTCGGCGACGACTACGACACACCCGACGGCACACCGATCCGCGACTACATCCACGTCATGGACCTCGCCGAAGGCCACGTCGCCGCGGTCGAAGCGCTGCACCCAACGACCGGACCAGGCGTCGACAACGTCGAAGCCATCAACCTCGGCACTGGCGTCGGCTCCTCGGTCAAAGAAGTACTCGCCGCCGCCGAACAAGCCGTCGACCACCCGATCCCCCACCAAGTCGTCGAACGCCGCGCCGGCGACGGCACCGTCAGCTACGCCGACCCCGGCCGCGCCGAAGCACTGCTCGGCTGGCGAGCAACCCGCACCATGGCCGACGCCTGCGTCGACCACTGGCGTTGGCAAGAGCGGAATCCCCACGGTTTCGCCCCCGATCCAGCCACAGACGAGTAGCGTGATCGACTGCGTTGCGGGGTCGCCAAGGTGGGCCGGCAACGACGTACGAGAGCCTGACGCACGAAGAAGAAGGTACGCACCATGGCCGTTCGCATTGTTACCGACAGTGGTTCCGACCTTTCGCCCGAACTCGCCAACGAACTCGGCATCTCCGTCGTTCCGCTGAGCATCCGCTTCGGCAACGACGAATACACCGACCGGGTGCAGCTCACCCCCGAGCAGTTCTACGCCGAGATGGCGAACAACGAAGAACTGCCCGAAACTGCAGCACCCGCACCTGGCGCGTTCCTCGAAGTCTTCAACCAGCTGTTCGCAGACGGCGCCAGCGACATTGTCTGCATCAACCTGTCGTTCGCGCTGTCGGCCACCTTCCAAGCCGCCCAGACCGCAGCCGACCAGATCCCCGACGCCAGCGTCACCATCGTTGACTCCAAGTCCGCGACCGTTGGCCAAGGCACGATCGTGCGCAAGGCCGCCGAAGCCGCCCGCGAAGGCGCCGACCGCGACGCCGTGATCGCACTCGCCGAGGACCTCGCCGACCGCATGCACGTGCTCGGTGTGCTCGACACGCTCGACAACCTCAAGAAGGGCGGCCGCATCGGCAACGCCCAGGCCATGCTCGGATCGATGCTGTCGATCAAGCCCTGCATCGACCTGAGCACCGGCTCGGTCGAAGAAGCCGGACGCCAGCGCACCCGCAAGAAGGCGCTCGCCTGGCTCGCCGACCAGCTGCCTGCAGGCGCCACCAACATTGCGGTCGGACACGGCATGGCGACCGATGTCGACAAGTTCTTGTCGCTCACCGATGCCGAGATCGAAACCGTCAGCCTCATCGGCCCCGTCGTCGGCACCCACGGTGGTCCTGGCGTGATCGGCCTCGCCTACACCGACTGACCCTCGCCGAGGGATTAGCCTCTCACCTGCATGGGGGGCGCTGACGATCGCGAGCTAGTGGCCCGGGCTCAGTCCGGCGACCGCGCCGCGGCCAACGAGCTCCTGCGTCGCCACTACGACCGCATCTACGCGATCTGTCGCCGCATTGCCGGCAACGATGCCGACGCTGCCGACGCGACCCAAGAAGCACTGATGGCAATCGTGCGCGGCCTCGATCGCTTCGACGGCAAGGCCAAGTTCTCGACCTGGTCCTATCGCGTAGCCACCAACGCCTGCCTCGATGAGCTGCGCCGCCGCAAACGCCGTCCGACACCGACCGACATGGACGAGCACGCCGACTGGAGCACCCAGACCGCCGACACCGAGGCCGGCGAGTTCGACGACCGCATGGTCGAACGCGACGCGATGTCTCAGGCACTGGCCGAGCTGCCTGACGATTTCCGTGCGCCGGTCGTGCTGCGCGACGTCGGAGGGCTCGATTACGCCGAGATTTCCCAACAACTTGGTATCCCTCCGGGCACGGTGCGGTCCCGAATCGCCCGTGGTCGGGCCAAACTGGCGGAAATCCTTGCTGCCGGGAACCAGAACGACCTCGACGAACGTCCAAGTACCAGAGAGCCGGACGAACGTCCCGGCACTGCACCATGAACGCGCCTCACCCACCACATGACCCGTCGCAGACGGACGAACTCGTTTCGGCCTACGTCGACGGTGTCGCCGCGGCCGACGAGATCGAAATCGTCGAGGCCAGCCCTGAGTTGATGGCGCGGGTCGAGTCGATGCGTTCGGTGAGCGCCATGTTGGGCGCGCCGGTCGCTCCTCCCGCCGATGCCGTTCGCGAAGACCATCTGGCCGCGGCGATGGGCGAGTTCGATCGCCTGTTTGCCGCCGACGCGGGCGCGGATGCAACCGTGACGCCACTCCCCCAAGCTGCCGCCGAGCCCGCCGCAGCATCTGCGCCGGCGGCTGCCTCGACATCAGGAGTCACGTCACTGGCCGAGGCTCGCGAGCGCAAGCGTCCTCGACGACTGAACATGGTCGCGGCCGCCGCTGCAGCTGTCGCAATCCTGTTTGCAGGCATCGTCGCTGTCGGGATCAACACCGGTGGCGAAACGACCGATGTCGTCGCCGAGGCCTCGTCCGATGCCGCCGAGCCAGCTGCGGCGATCGAATCGCGAAGCGACCTCGTACTCCCCGAAACCGAGGCCGCATCCGCCGACGAAGACGCCATGGCCGACGACGCCATGGATGAAACGGCGATGGATGAAGAGGCGATGGAGGACGAAGAAGCCGCCATGGATGAGGCCATGGCAGACGACGCGATGGACGCCATGGATTCGGCCGCCGAGGCCGGCGCCGCGCCCGAACCTGATGCCGAAGCCGCCTTCGCCGCGCCACTCGGCGACGCCGATGAATCCGCAGCAGACGGTGCCGACAACGCTGCTCAATCTCGCCCGGTCGGCTTCCTCGGCGCGTTCACCACAGTCGAGGACCTGGCCGAGGCCGCAACCGCGGATCTGGCTGAGGTGCCGGCGACCAAGACCGCCGCCGACCGCAGCACGTTCCTGCCGCCGACCGACTGCAGCGACATCGCCCAAGAACTCACTGGGCTCAATGATGCGACGCTGCTGAGCACAGCCTTCCTCGATGACAACCCCGTCGAACTGCACGCAACGGCCGACGATCAGATCCTCATCCTCTCGTCGACCAATTGCAGCGTGATCGAATCGATCCCCGGCTCCTAACCAAGCCGGAGCAGTAGCGCTACTCGTTCGCGAGGAGGGCGGCGAGCTTGTCGATGGCCATGGCCCAACCGCCACCACCTGGCGAATCGGCCGGCACACCGACGTGGGTCATCTTCATGTGCGTGCCGCCATCGACAGCGGTGAACTCGACCACCACCTCGGTGAATGCCGGGGTGCCGGGCGGCATGCCCATCGCTTCGGGCGGCGTGGCGTTGCCATCTTCGTCGCCCATCGCCTCGGTATAGACCAGGCGCTCGCCCGGCACGAGCTCTTTGAACTCGCCGACGAACCACATCTGCATCGGACCGTCCGGCGTGTCCATCTCCATGCACACGTGGCGGCGTCCGCCGACAACAGCGTCGAGGTTCGCGACCGGGATCCGTGCGCCGGTCGGGCCG
>CALDGN010000158.1 GCA_937942965.1 uncultured Acidimicrobiales bacterium
CAGAGACCATCGCTCGACTCCCCTATCAGGACTTCCACTCGTACGGCATCGAACGGTCGCGGGCCGACAACCTGATTCGAGCAGCCCGAGAAATGCCGAGGATTGAGCCCAAGACCGACCAAGGCTTCGAAGCGCTTGCTCCCCGGTTGCAGTCGATTCGAGGTATCGGACCCTGGACCATGGCCGGCCTTGCGGCGATGACCTGGGGGTCGAGCGACGCGGTGATCGTCGGCGATGTTGGTCTACCTGGACTGGTGTGCTGGTTCCTCGGACGCGAGGAACGCGGCAACGACGAACGGATGCTCGAGCTTCTGGAGCCGTACCGGCCGCATCGGTACCGCATCATCCAGCTCGCCTACGCAAGCGGCGTGCGGGTGCCCCGACGGAGCCCGAATCCCTACGGGACCCAGGACATTCGCCGTCGCTAACCGTGCGAACTAGGCCGGTGTGAACTCGGCGTCGAGATGCTTCACGCCGTGAATGAAGCTGGCTTCGAGCGCGTCGGCCTCGCCGGTTGCGTGGATGTCCGGTAGTGACGCGAACAGCTCGCGGTACATGACCGTGATCTCACGCCGAGCCAGGTGTGCACCCAGGCAGAAGTGAGGGCCGGGGCCGCCGAAGCCAAGATGGTTGTTGTCGGCGCGTTGAATGTCGAACCGATACGGGTCGACGAACACGTCTTCGTCGCGGTTTGCCGCCAGGTAGTTCATGAGGACCTTCTCGCCCTCGGCGATGGCCACGCCGCCGAGCTCGGTGTCTTCGGTCGCCGTGCGGCGCATGTAGGTCACCGGGCTCGCGAGGCGCACGATTTCTTCGACCGCACCGTTTGCATGACCCTCGAAATCGGACTGCCAGAGATCTCGCTGATCGGGGTTGTCCGTCAGATAGGTCAGGCCCCAGCTGATGGCGTTGCGAGTCGTCTCGTTGCCGGCGACGACCAACAGGATGAAGAACGATGCAATGTCAGCGTCGGTGAGCTTCTCGCCTTCGAGTTCTGCGTTCACGAGGACGGTGGTCAGGTCGTCGGAATCGCCACCTGCCTTGGACTTCGCAACGTCCTTCATCAGATCGCTGAGCGCACCGCCAGCCATCAAGAGTGCCGTGAGCATGTCCACGCCCTCGGGCGGATGGAACTCGGGGTCGCTGATGCCGAGGATCGTGTTGGTGTGCTCAAAGACGAAGTCGAGTTCGGAGTGAGGGATGCCCATCAGATCGCACACGATCTTGAGCGGCAACCGAGCGGCCACGTCGACTACGAAGTCGACCTTGCCCTTGTCACGGATCTCGTCGACGATGCCCTTCGCTTGGTCGGTCACGCCTTCTTCGAGCTTGGCGAGCATGCGCGGCGTGAAGCCGGCCGAAACGAGTTTGCGGAGCCGAGCGTGACGCGGGTCGTCCATGGCGATCATCGAGCCGAAGAACTCGTTGAACTCGGGTGGCGAGTCGAGCACCGTGATACCCGCCGCAGAACTCCAGAGCCCCGGGTTGCGCGACATCTCCATGATGTCGGCGAAGCGTGTCGCTACGTAGGCGCCGCTACCAGCCAGTGCGAGCGTCGGGTTGTCCGGGTCGATCGGGTTCTTCGGCACCTCGGAAAACTTGGTCAGCGGCTGCGCCCGTAACGCCGCCAGCTTCTCTTCGATCACCGGCTGCGGCTGACTCCAGAAGCCCGACATGATCGGGTTATCAAGATCGTCGACATCGACGGCCGGTGCTTCAGACAAGCTCATAGGTCCCCCAAGTGGTTGGAGGCGACAGCATAGGCAGCACTGCGGTCTGCCACTGAGCTGGCGGCTAAAGCACCTCGCCGAAGATCTCGGCCTGCTTCGCCCGATAGGTCTCCATCGACATTGCGCCATCGATCGAACCGAACTCGGCTTCGAGCCCCGCGAGGATCTCGTCGTCACTCAGGCTCGGGTCCCATTTCCCGATAACGGGCTGAGGCACATGCAAGGGCGTGTCGCAGAAGATCTCGATGCCATTGCCTTCGGGGTCTGCGAAGTACACCGACACGGCGTTGCCATGCGTGACGGGGACGGCGTAGCGAACGTCAGGATGCTCCCCCATCCGAGCGAGCATGTCTTTGACGTCCGCGATCGAGTCGACTCTGAACGCGTTGTGGTCGACGTTCGCGTCAGCGCTGTCGGTTCGTGAATTCGTCAGCCCGAGCTGGTGATGGTCGGTCGAACTGCCGCTCAAGAACACGATTTGGTTGTCGGGGCTCAGTTCGCCGCGATCGGCGACCTGCCATCCGAACGCATCGCAGTAGAACTGCGCCATCTTGTCGAGATCTCGGACCTTGAGCACACAGTGCGACCACCGAACGTTCATCGGCTCAGTCCACCACACTCGCAACGGGAGCGCCACGTGCGTCATCGGTCGCAGCAAGCAGTGCGTCGACGAGTCGCGACTCGGCTCGGCTATGAGCTGCAGGATCGCGATGACCGATCTCGTCTAGTTCATGGACGTCCGCGGTCAGGTCGAACAGCATCGACTCGCCGCTGCTGAAGCGCGTGTACTTGAGGCCCTCGTCGGAGATCACCGTTCGGATTCGACTCGGCAGGCGAGCGTGGTTGGCGAACGCAGCGCGGATGTCGTCCTCGACCAACACATGATCGCGAACCGATGCAGTTGCGTCGCTGAGCACGGGAGCCAGCGAGGCGCCCTGGATCCCGTCATGGACGGGCACTTCGCAGAGGTCCATCAGCGTCGGTCCGAGATCGATGCTGCTCGCGAGCGACGTGCTTCGGTCCGCGGTTTGACGAGGATCAGCAATCACCATCGGCACGCGCATCGTGCCCGAGAACGGCATGAAGCCCTTCAACATCAAGCCGTGATCACCCATCATGTCGCCGTGGTCCGAGGTAAAGACCACGATGGTGTCCTCGGTCTGTCCAAGCGCTTCGATCGACGCCATGATCCGCCCGACGCCGTCATCGACAAACTCGATCGTCCCGTAGTTGGCGGCCATGCATTCTTGTAGCAGCGGGCGGTCGGTTGCTCCGCACGGCGAGACCCACTGCCGCTGCTTCTGCGGGGCCCACCTCTGGAATCGACGCAGGTACTCGGGTGCATGGGTGAGCGGATCATCGAGTGACGCGGACAGTTCCATGTCAGCCGGGTCGTGTCGGTCGAACCACTGCCCCGGCGGTGTGTACGGGTGATGCGGGTCCGGGAACGATGCCCAGGCGTACCAAGGTTCCTCTGCCTGAGTAGCGTCCTCGATGAACGCAATCGTGCGCTCAGTGACGAAGTTCGTGCTGTGGAACGCTTCTTCGTAGGGCGGCTCGTACACCTGCCACCAGCGGTCACTGCGACGCCGGTACGGCGACTGATCGGACATGGGAACGACCAAGTCTTCGTACCGAGCGCCCTTGTCGAGCGCCCAATGCAGATGGTGGCCCGTGACCCGAGCGCCGTGGTCGATGGCGAGCTCAACGTGGCCGAACCCGTAGAAGTCATCGGGCCATTCGGGCACGCCGCTGTCGTACTCCTCGAAGTGCTCCAGGGAATCCCAGCCATCGGGATACCCGTGGTCGACGGTCGGGGCTCGGTCGACCTCGACGACCGAGTTGCGGCTCATGCCATGTTGCAGATGCGACTTGCCGATCAGGGCGGTCCGCCAGCCGGCGTTGCGGAACTGACGCACATGCGTGGCCGCTCCGAGTTCAAGGGAACGGTCATTGAAGATCACACCGTGCGCCGAGGGCATGCGGCCGGTCATGATCGTCGACCGGTTCGGCATGCACACCGGGTTCGAGACCCATGCGTTCTCGAACACCGTGCCCCGAGCGGCAATGGCATCGAGGTTTGGCGTCCGGACCGTGTCGTTGCCCATGAAGCCGACGTGATCGGCCCGATGCTGGTCGGTGATCACGAACAGAACGTTCGGTTTGCGCACGCATCAATGATGGCTGGAGTTAGGCCGCCTCGCCAATGACCATCCGCAATATGTTCGCGACCGCGTCGGTGTCCTTGGTACCGGCCCCCATGCCGATGCGATCGATCTGCATGGCGGGCATTGGACCCCAGGCATCGGCGATCGTGACCAGCAGCGCAGCGCCCGTCGGTGTTGTGCTCTCGTACGGAGCTGGACCCGCTTGCACCGGAGCTACTCCCTTGGTCAGCTCAAGCACTGCAGGCACCGGCACCGGCAGCGGACCATGCGCGCCTCGAGCATGGCCCGAACCGAGGCTGAGCGTCGAGCACACGATGCGATCCAGATCGAGGTGCAGGATCGACGCCGCCGAGCCGACGATGTCGGCAATCGAGTCGAGCGCGCCGACTTCGTGGAAGTGGACCTGCTCCAGGGGCATGCGATGCACGGCCGCCTCGGCCTCGCCCAAGCGAGTGAACACGGCTCCGGCGAGCTCAGCAACCGATGCGGGCAGCGCTTCGAACATCGTCAGAATCTCGGGTAGGTGGCGCACGGTCCGCGTCTCGGGCACGTCGACGTGCACCTTGAGTGAACCGAGGCTGCCGCGTTGCACCGCTTCCTCGCGGAGGGTCACACCGATGTCGAGTGCGTCGATCGCCGTCTGGGGAACGTCGATTGGCACCCCTGCCGATACGAGCGCGCCGAGCATCATGTCGCCGCTCGCTCCCGCCTCGGCGTCGAACCAGCCAATCGTCGTCATGTACGCAGCGAAAGCATGCGGACCGCGGCACAGGCGGCCCCGAAACCGTTGTCGATGTTCACCACGGTCACCCCTTGGGCGCAGCTCGCCAAGGCGCTGTTGAGCGCCGTCGAGCCTCCTGCGGCGACGCCGTAGCCGACCGACGTTGGCACGGCGATCACGGGCGCTGCGACGAGGCCACCGAGCACGCTGACCAGCGCTGCGTCCATGCCAGCGACGGCGATCACGATGTCGGCCGCCAGGATGTCGTCGAGCCGTTCCTGCAAGCGCCAGATTCCAGCAACGCCTACGTCGACAATGCGTTCGGCATGGACGCCAGAGAAGACAAGCGTGCGCTCTGCTTCGGCGGCGACGCGCAGATCGGAGGTTCCCGCAGCAACGACGGCGACCCGGCCGCCGCGGGCTGGAAGATGGCCGCCAAGGACGGCGGTCTCGGATTCGGCATCGTGCACGAGCGGATCGCGCAGCTCACCCGGCAGGGCGCCATGGCGCTCCTCCGAGAGGCGAGTGAACAGCGTCGGCCCGCCGTGTTCGATGAGGTCAGCAGCGATCACGCGAAGCTGCCCGTCGGTCTTCTCTGAGCACAGCACGGCTTCGGGCATGCCCAGCCGTTCGGGGCGCTGATGATCGTGGACGTGCATTACGCAACGCCCAAGATGGCTTGACCAGATCGGTACGGACGAGTGTCCAGGGCAACCGACGTAATGCCTGGCAGCACGGCACGCATCGCCGATGCGACGTCGCTCAGCAAGGCCTCGCCGCAACCGTCGCGATCCGACTCGGGCAGTTCGACGAGCACGTCGTCACCACGCATGCGGCAGCGGTTCACAGCAAACCCCGCTTCGGCCAACACGGCCTCGCCCATCTCGATCGAGCGCAGTCGTTCCGCGGTTACCCGAGTGCCCGTGTAGAGGCGGCTCGCCAGGCAGGGCGATGCGGGGAGGTCGGCCTCGACCAGTCCCAGGTCAGCTGCGAGTGATCGAATCCCCGCCTTGCCGATGTCAGCTTCGACATACGGATGGCGGACATCGTGCTCGTCGGCGGCGATGAGACCGGGGCGGTACTCGCCGAGGTCGTCGATGTTGGCGCCGCTCAGAATCGTCGCCTCGCCGAGGTCACCAGCAGCGAGGGCAGTGACGGCGTCATACAGGTTCGTCTTGCAGTAGTAGCAACGATCCGTCGGATTGCTGAGGTAACGCTCATCGTCGAACTCGTTCGACGTGACGAGCTCAAGGTTCCAGCCATTGCGCCGAGCGTGCGCCAGCACTCGTGCCGTGCCTGCGCTTGGCACTGCGGGCGTGACCGTGTGCGCGATCGTCGTGATCTCGGGAGCGTTCGCATGAGCCACCGTGGCGAGCACCAAGCTGTCGATGCCCCCGCTGCACGCGACGATGCGAGGACCGATGTCGCTCAGCAGCTCGTCGAGTGCGTTTCGTAGGGTGGACACGGCCAACAGTGTGGCGGAGCACGGACCGAGTTACTCGGCTTCGAGTTGCGACGCCTCTTCGCTCGCCGCCTGGGCGACGCGCTTGACCGGCCAGCCCAACGCAGCCGCGGCCGAGAGGACGTCATCCCATTCGACGCTGCGGTTAATGACGGCCCCGCCATCAAACGCAAGCTTGACCCCGATCGGGTGGCCTTCAACCTCGACGGCCGCTTCGGTCCGATCGAGGACGTGTTTGCGGATCGCCGTCTCGCGAATACCGATCGTCGTCGTCTCCGCGAAGATCACCGCCCGGACGGCGTCGACCGTCGTGGCATCGCACAGCGCGCTGAGTGTGTGCGCTGGTCGCCCCTTCTTCATCACGATCGGTGTGAGCCAGGCGTCGTGGGCCCCGGCCTGAAGCAGGCGTTCGATGACATGTGGCCACAGTCGTGGATCCATGTCGTCGACATTCGTTTCGAGCTGGATCGCATCTTCGATCACGCGGTCATTGTGCCCTGCGTCAAGGCCCAGGCGCTCACGCAGCCGGGTTCGCGTGCAGATGATCGAAGACGCCCTCGGGCCGAGTCCTTCGGTATGCATCGACGATCGGCTCGAGGTCGTTTGGCGATGCCCCGTGGAGGATCACGCCATCGCAGCCGAGGTCAAACTGGCCCCGGACCGCGTCAACGCATTGTGCAGGGCTGCCCGTCGCCGCAGGCGCCAGCCAAGCTTCCGGCAACAGGGTCGAGATGTGTTCGAGCTGTTCGGTCGTTCCGATCTGGTCGATCGCACCTGGGATAGACCGCACAATCTCGTCGGAGCGGAACCGTTCAAGCACAGCGGGGTCCCAGTCGTTGGTGCGAACCATCAGATCGCCGTAGGCCTGGAGGTAGGTCGACATTCGGCCAACGGTCTTCTTGAGCCGCAGTGGTTCGGGAAGGTGATCGCCAATCGTCGCAAAGCACGACCACACCCGAACGGATGCTGGATCGCGACCGGCGGCTTCGGCGGCATCTCTGATGGCCTTCACAACTCGA
>CALDGN010000159.1 GCA_937942965.1 uncultured Acidimicrobiales bacterium
GAACGGGGCCGTGCGTGCCGGGGTCGATGCGCCATTCCACTCGCGGGCGGTGGTGATGTCGAGGTAGGGGCGTTGGTTGTGGATGAACGCAGGCGCTCCGATGATGCCCGGCGTCGACACGATCGTGTTGAGTTCGTCGGCGGGTATGCGGACCGTTCCTGATGACACGCGCTGGCCCATCAGGTCAGGCTGGTTGGTCCCGTGGATCGCCATTCCGGGAACGCCGCCTCCGCCGAACGTGCCGAGTGCCTCGCTGAAGGTGCCAAGGCCGACGATCCAGTCGCCGTACGCGGGACTGAGATCGGAACCGGCGACGATCTGGGTCACCCACCCGGAGACGAGTGGCGTCGGTCGGCTCTCGCGGCCCGACACGATCTTCGTGCGCAGTATGAGTTCGTCGTTCTTGTAGAACAGCAGCTCGCCCGCCTGGTCTGCGATCCCGTTTCCGGAACGGCCGAGTGCGATCTCGATGAACACATCGGTGACCCGCACGTTGAACTCCGACGCTCGTACCCACGCGTACGACTCGTTCGGCCGGGTGGCCACTTGGACTCGGAGCCAGCCGGGTTGCTCCTCGACGACGCGCAGCACGAGCGGTTGGCCGTACACGGTGATCGGATAGAGCGGGTTCAGCAGCTCGACACCGCCGATGCTGTTGACGTCGAGAAGCGTGCGCGGTTCGCCGTCGGGTTCGTCGAAGACAGGAATCTGGAACTCGCTGTCGAGGTCCTTGGCGATGGCGTACCGGAAGCTGCGGTCGGCGGCGACCCGGTCAGGCTCGGGGTTCGCACACACGAGTTCGGGCTCGTTGCAGGGGATCCAGAGCTGTGGGTGTTGGCGGTCGGCGACCGGTGCCACCTCCGCGTTCAAGAGGAAGCCCATGGTTTCGGCCGGGACCAGCTCTCGGGCGAGAACATCCTCGCGGCCGGGTCGGGCGCCGCTGCTGTCGAACATCACGACTGGCACGCCGGGATGGACGTAGCCGATGAGCTCCGAAATGTCCTCGTTCGTCAGCCGAATCTCGCCCGAGCTGACCCGTTGACCGATGACCTCAGGAATGTTCGTGCCATGGAGGAAGTTCTGCGGCGAACCGCCGCCTCCGAACGTTCCGAGCTGTTCGGAGAAGCTGGCCATCATCAGCGCCGCTTCGCCGTACACCGGACCTCGATCCCACACGTCGCCGAGGAGGCCCGCTTCGAGATAGGTGACGTGCACAGGCGTCTCTCGCGAGTCTCGACCTTGGACGATCGGTGCGGTCATCAGGATCTCATCGCCGTCGAACACGGTGAGCTCGCCGGGCCCAGCCAGATCGATCTCGATCCGCTTGGTTGTCTCGGCCCACTCGAAGTCGGCCGCGTCGACCCACACGCTGGTGTCGTGGGGGCGCGTCGGCGCCTGTACACGAATCCATGCATCACCCGGCTCGCCTTCGACCACCCGCAAGACCGTCGGCGAACCTCGGTCGTGCCAGTTGAACAAGGGGAGTGGCGTCGCAATCCCATCGATTGCGTTGACCTCGAGCAACATGCGTTTCTCGCCGCTTGGGTCGTCGTAGACCGCGAGCGCACGTGTCGCCGACCCATACCCCTGCCACACCTCGCCGGCGCCGACCCGGGCCACGAGGTACCTCCCGAGCCCGTCCGGGGTTGGATCCGGAGTGGGCGTGGGCTCGGGAGGCGGAGTCGCATCCGGGGTGACCACCGGCAAGGCTGCACCCCCGTCATCCGACGCGGACGCTGATGCGGTTGGTGTGGGAAGGCTGTGGTTGGCGGTAGGGCGCGCTTCCTCGGTGCACGCCGCAGCAAGCAGGATCATCGCCATGGCGAGCACGAGGGACCACGGAGATCCGTGTGGGCGGGGCAGACGCAGCAACACGTTCTCTACGGTGAGGAACGAGTATTGAGACCAAGTTGCGACGCCGTGTCAGGTCGGCATCACTGTCCTGGCCAGATTGTCACATGACGATTCGGTCAAGACCGGAACCGCTAATCACCAGGCGTTCTTTGCGATCTGCCAACAAGTGTTGCGTCCACGAGGTGCTTCCGCCGTCGCCGACTTCGACGATCTCATCGTTGCGTCGCACCCCGATCTTGAAGCAAAGGTGCTCGTAGTACCCACGCCCGTGGGTGCGGTCCGGGTCGACAGTGGCTTCGACGTCGAGGGCATCGACGATGACCTGCGCTTGGTCGAAACGCCCGCTGTGATCGGACACCTGCACGACAACCTCGGCGGCGGTGTCGATTGCGACGACGGCAGCCACAAGCGACTGGATATGGCGGATCAACTCGGCGACCTCGAAGCTGCGGTTCCCCTGGTCTCGCCCGGCCGAGACCATGCCAAGGAGCGAGAAGTGGGCGAAGGACCTCGGGCCCTCAAACCGCTGTGCTCGCAACACGCGATGCTTCGCGGCGAGGCGGATTGTCGTGGCGGGGTCGGTGCGGCGTTCCAGCGCTGCTTCGAGCGCAAGCATGTTCGTCGGGTCGGACAGGACTTCGGTGAGACGCATCGTGGTCACGACGTTGTTCTGGGGGACCTGCGACATCGACGAGCTGGTCGCAAGTGGTGAGACCGGCGACAACTGGATCGCTTGGAAGGTCGAAGAGACGGCCTGCAACGCTGCCGCCTCGGCTGTTGCGATCGCGACGGCGTCGATCGGCGACGGCGTGCAGAAACGGTCCGATCGGTATTGCTCTAACACGGCCGATGGTGTGCGATTCGCCGCCCGCTCGGACGCAACGTCGAGCAGCAACGATCGCAGGTCGGCGCCGGGCAGACCGTCGCGCAACGCGTCGTGCGCAGTTCGGATAGCGGGGTCGGCTCGAAGCCGATCGATCGGGCCGACCATTGTGTCAACCTACGCAAACTGCACCGGTCGCCGCCGTGGATTTGGGGTCGCACCTACAACCGTTTCACGGGGTCGCACCTAGGAACGGTTCACCTGGGACGATCAGACGCCTTCGAGCACGCCGGCTTCTTCTGCTCGGGCAATGATCTCAAGGCCAAGTACGGAGAAGAGGAAGTACACGACGGCGGCTCCGAGCAGTGCCCAGCCCCAGCCAAAGCCGACGATGCCAAGGATGAGCCCCGCAACGGCGACGACAGGTGCTGCGAGCCCGCTGAAACCGAAGCCGATCTTCACGAACGCGGCGATCACCTCCGAACGACGCAGAAGACCAAGCGACCAAGTGAGGGTCGAGGCAACTGCGAGGCCGACGGCAATCCAGCTCATCGTGCCCAGCCACTTGTTGATCAGGGAGAAGATCGTCGATCCCACGAGCATCAGGATCGCGAGGACATTGAGGTCACCCGCGGCGGCCTCGTAACGCTGTTCGTCGGTCAGGCTGGCGTCGTCATCGGCCACGAGGGCACGCTAGCGATACGTTCGGCGATCGAGCGAGTCACTCGGAGCGGTGAAGCGGTTTGAGGTGCGACCCCATGAAGCGGTTTTAGGTGCGACCCCGTGAAGCGGGTTAGACGGGGCGGTCGCCTTTGACGGTGATGCGACGCATGTGGCGGCGCTTGCCCGCATAGTCATGCAGCGCGAAGTGCTGCACGGCGCGGTTGTCCCACATCGTCAGCGTGCCCGGCTGCCACTGCACCCGACAGGTGAACGTCTCGTTCGTCGCATGGTCGTACAAGAAGTCGAGCAAGGCAGCGCTCTCGTTCTGGCGCAGACCGCGGATCCGCTCGGTGAACGCCCGGTTCACAAACAGACCCTTGCGCCCCGTCTCGGGGTGGGTGCGCACGACAGGGTGCTCGATCGTCGTCGCTGCTAAGTCGGTGCCGTGGGTCTGCATCGCCTTGGACTTCGTGGAGAGACCGCCCTCGCCGTATTGCCGGCGTGCGGAGTGGATCGCGGTCAGACCTTCGAGCATGGACTGCATCGTCGGGCTCAGCGATTCGTACGCCGCTTGTTGGTCGGCGAACAACGTGTCGCCACCAGCTTGGGGAACATCGACCGCATACAGGATCGAACCCAGATCGGGTTCCTCGAGGAACGTCAGGTCCGAGTGCCAGCCGCCGCCGAAGTTCACGGTGTCCTCGGGCTCGGTGACGATGTCGAGGACCTCGGCGTGCTCGCCGACGGCGTGCACGAACGGGTGCGTGTCGAGCTCGCCGAAGCGGCGTCCGAACGCCATCTGGGCTTCGGGCGATAGGTCTTGGTCGCGAAACACGAGCACGTGGTGCTCGTTGAATGCTGAGCGAATGTCGGCAATCACCGCATCGGTCAGCTCATCAGCAAGATCGACACCGCCGATTTCGGCGCCGAACAACCCGGACAGTGGCGCAAGTTCCATCACGCAGAACGGTAGCCGGGACCTGCCCATCGCAATGCACGGGTGATGACCTCGGCCGCCGGACGAATTACCAGAGGATCGACGCCAGGAGCAACCGGCAGGAGCAGCATCGAGCGGGCCCAGCCCGGGAGCATCGACGCTGACGCCGCAAAGATGATGCCGTAGAACGGCAACACGGTGATCGGCAGGTTCGGCGCGAACAGCCACCGAGTCGTGTCTCGGCATTCCTGCGTCGGCTTGCATTCCTCGCGGTACATGTCGAGTGCAGCAGCGAGCTCAGCGCGGTTCGTGGGCAGATCTTCGGCCCCGAGGGCGTGTCCAACGATGGCCATGTCCGCCACGTACCGGTCGGCCTGTTCATCATCGAGCGGGGCGCGTCCGTACTTCTGATGCGCGGCGAGGAAGCTATCAACCTCGGTGACGTGCACCCATCCGAGCAGGTGTGGATCATCGGCTCGATAGAGGGTGCCGTCTGGGAGTTGGCCGGTGACGCGAGCGTGAATCGACTTGACGATGTCGACCGCTCGCTTGCCTTCGGTGCCGCTGCCGAAGACGGTGGCGCCGAGAAACTGGGCCGTGCGGTTGAGCCGCCCGAGCGG
Organism: uncultured Acidimicrobiales bacterium; assembly: GCA_937942965.1. Classification (GTDB taxonomy): domain Bacteria; phylum Actinomycetota; class Acidimicrobiia; order Acidimicrobiales; family UBA10347; genus UBA10347. The sequence continues at coordinate 4,898 of CALDGN010000159.1, forward strand.
ATCGGCCTCGTAGTTCGAGTGCTCCGACACGGCAAACATCGTCGGCGGGTGAAGCGTCTGGAACAGCAACGCTCGAACACCACCGATGAACATTGACGCGTCTTGGTGGACATGGCGGACCGGGGAGTCAGCCGGGATCATCCCCGGGTCATCGGGCGTCGGCTCGGTGAATGGCCGATGGTCATCGCCCACGACGAGTGTGTTCACCTGGGAGGCGATTCTGCGTCGAAGGAACTCGGCCATGAGGCCAACGTAGAACGGACCGACCGACCGAGGAAGGCCCAGCGGCCGAATCCTCGAACGGCGCAGTCGTTCGGCTTATCTCACGTTGTTAGCCGAGGGCAGCGACTTGGACGACCGAATGCATGCCGTCGAGGTGAAGCACGCCGCGGCCCGGAGGCATCTCGAGTCCGGGGCGCAGCTGGTAGCGGTTGACGATGCCCTCGTCTTCGCCGCGCAACGCCAACTGGTTGGGCGTTCCCTTGAGTTCCTTGGCGACGGGCGATGAAGTTTGCAGCGCTCGGATCGCCGACGTCGACCCGATGAGGCGGACACCGCCCTCGACGACTTCTTTGAACGGACCATTCAGGGACATGTCCGTGAAGCGGTCCAGGTCATCGAAGATCAGGTAGCGGATGCCGTCGGGATCTGCGGATGCGACCTCGGCCAGGCGGGCAGCCATGGTGGCGATCACGTCGTTGCGCCCGAAGCCGCTTTCCTTGGCCGCCACATGGGCGAGCGGCGAGTCAGGTGGTCCTGCGCACCAAACCTCGCGGCCTTGGTCGACGAGCTGGCGGGCGATCGTCACGAGCGCCGTCGAGCGGCCGGACTTGCGAGGGCCAGCGACGATGAAGGGGTACATCGAGACGTCGACATGCACCGGGTTGTGTGTGAGGTCGGCGAGGCCGATGTCGACGACGTCGGGTTGCGTCGACCGATGCACGGTGGTGACGAGCTCGGGCAGTGGCAGGCAGCGGTGCTGCTCGGGCACGGCGCCGTTGACCGACCGGGCGAAGTGGGCGAAGGCAGCGGTCATGTCGCTGCCGTCGGCTTGTGACGAGGTCACAACACCGATCTGGGCGAGGTTGCCGGTGCGAGTGAGCGCTTGGCCCGGTTCGAGTTCGAAGCCGCTGCCGATCACGGAGTTCGGGATGCCGAATGCGCGGTAGCCGGTGTCATCGGTCTGGCGAAGCACAAGCCGGTTGCTGATGATGTTCATCAGGCGACCCGAGGCACGGTTCGATTCTGCGCTGGCAATCGCGCAATAGATCTGCACCTGGCGGCCCTTGCTGATGATCTGCGACAGCCGGTCTAGCCAGGGCTGCATGCGGATCACGGGCCCGCTGCCGAGCGATTCGGTGAGTTGGTCGTAGCCGTCGATCAGCACGAGCACGGTGTCGTGCAGCGGGGGAGAAGTTCGTGCCTCGACCGCTGCGGCCGTCGCGGCGATGCGATCGTCGAAGATCTTCTCAAGCAGAGCGAGGAGTCGGGTGACCGCCTCGAAGTCGTCGGCGCCGGCGACCATCGAGCACTGGGGCAGGTCTCGGATCACGCCGAGCTGTTGGGAGCCGAAGTCGAGCCCGAAGATGGTGAGGTGGCCGCCGCCTCGGAGCGAGTCGTCGGCTGCTGCGGACGCGGCGATCGTGCGCAGTGCGGTCGTCTTGCCGGACCCGCCGTTGCCATAGATCAGCAGGCCGCCGCCATCGCCGAGGTCGACGTTGAGCGGGTACTGCGCTTGGGCGGCCGGATCGTCGAGCATCCCGACGGTGACGACACGGCCGGCGGGCACCTCGGCGTTGATGTCGGTGAACACGGTGCCGAGCGAGAGCGGGCCGGTGAGCGGCGGCATCCACGGCGCACGTGACGGCGGAACCGCCGTGTGCTCTGCCGCGGCAACAACGGCGTCGAGCAGTTCTTGGAGCTGGTTGGACACTTCGGTGCCGTCATCGACGGCGACCGGTGCGGCAGTGCCTTCGAGATGCGAATCTGATGCGGTGAACCACTCGGCGCGAATGTCGGGCAGGCGGTGGTCGCGTCGGGCGGGTGCGCCGCTCCAGGCCGACTGGAACGCGATGAGCTCGCCCGGGCCGAGGCGTGCATAGCCACGGCCCTTCATGTGCGACGGAATCAGCGCAGCGTCGGCGGTGCCGATCACGTTGTTCGACTCGCTTGAGTCGAGCATGCGGAGCGAGATGCGCAGGTTCGTGTTCTGCTGAATGTTCTCGTTGATCGAACCTGATGGACGCTGCGTCGAGAGCAGCAAGTGGATGCCGAGGCTTCGCCCACGCTCGGCGATGCTGACGATGCCGTCGACGAATTCAGGCAGCTCGCGAACGAGGGCTGCGAACTCGTCGACCACGATGACGAGCGATGGCGGCGCCTGGTCGGGTCGCATCTCGACCATGTCCTTGAGGTCCTTGACCCCGGGCACGGTTTCGAACAGAGCCATGCGTCGATCGAGTTCTGCCTTGAGCGAGGTCAGGGCCCGCAGCGCAAGCAGAGCGTCGAGGTTGGTGACCGCGCCAACGCAATGCGGGGCCGCCGCGAACAGCGAGCTGAGCGCGCCGCCCTTGTAGTCAACGAACAACACGTTCACGTGCTGCGGCGAGTTCATCGCCAGCAGGTTCGCGACCAACGACTGGACGAGCTCGCTCTTACCGGCGCCGCTCGTACCGCCGATGAGCCCGTGAGGGCCGTGGCGCACGAGGTCCAGCTCGACGGGACCGCTGTCGGCGAGACCGATGCGTGTCGGCAGCGAGTACTTCCGAGCGCGTTCCCACTGACCGATGACCCACTCCGGGGTAACTGCGGGGACCTCGAGCGCTTGGAACAACGTGACGAGGTTCGGCACGCCCGACGCCGTGCGGGTTGCCGACGCGTCACGCAGGGCGCACAGCGCCCGAGCGCCGCGCATCGACAGCTCAGGTCCGACTCGCTCCGAGTCAAAGCGCTGCGTCTCACGATGCGGGTCGACGTATTCGAGCTTCGACTGCTGCCCCGACGCGCCGTCAGCGAGTTGAGCAACCGCAGCAGCCTGTCGGGGGATACGAGCGCCCTCGGTGGTCATCCAGACCACGGAGATGCCGGTGTTCTCGGCGACGTCACAGATCTCTGCGATCGTGCTCGGGTCCGGTTCGATTTCTCGATCGACAAGGAACAGCAGGCGAGGCCAGCTCAGGTCGATATTGGCGTCCTTCGACAGTGCTCGCTGCGAAGCGAGCCGCCCGATGTCGCGGATGAGGTCCGCAGAGTCTTCGATGCCGATGGCCAGATGCGCGCTTGGCAGCGGCGAGTTCTTCGACCGCACATGCGGCGTCCACTTCAGCCAGTCCTGAATCGTTCGGTGCTCGGCGACCGCAGCTGCGATGACGAGATCCTCGGGGCTGTGGTGGGCGACCGCCTGCAGGGCGATGCTCGATCCGAGCCGGTCGGTTTCGTCGTCGCTGCCGACGAGCGCAACCACCGGGTCCTCGACCAGGTCCATCGTGATCGGCACATCGGTGAGCACGCTGAACTGCTTCATGCGCTCGGCGACTTCGAGGCGGAACTCGTCGTCGCCGTCGTTCTCGGGACGGATCACGAGGGCCGGCGTGACGTTGCCGACCCCGACTCGGCACTCCAGGAAGTCGTCGCCTTCGCGGGAGCGTTGCCAGAGCTCGGGCGAATGTGACTCGCAGCGCTCGACCAACTCGACCGGGTCAGGTGATCGCCGTTGACGCTTGGCTCGTTCCGCGCTCAGCATCGCTGCGGCTTCACCAGCGCGGGCTTCGAGCCGCTCGCGGAAGTCAACCTGGTCCTCGGCGAACTTCTTGCCGCCGCTACGGCGAGCCTCGAACCAGTTCGCAGCTGCCACGACGGGCGACATGCCCGCGAACAACAAGTAGCGCCAGGTGCCCAGCACCAGCGCCATCGTGATACCGGTCAGCAGCGGGGCCAACGTGGTCAATACCTGGAACTTGCGTTGCGCCGGCCGTTTCGGCAGCCGCGCCACGGGTTGCAGCACCGTCTCTTCGATCGGAGTGAAGTCATGCGGCGTGCGGTGGAACGGAAGCGAACCGAACGCATCAGCCACCCGTCGGCGGCGATGGGCTCGCTTGCGCAACGCGACCGTCGACGCGCCCGCTGTCACATGATCATCGACCGCTAGCGGCCGTGGTTCGTAGGCGATCTCGCCGTTAATCCGAAGCGGATTGCTTCGGGACTCGGGAGGACCTGGGTCGATCCAGACATCGCCGTTCGCGGCCACGCCGATTTGGAAGTCGCGTCGAGCCACCGTCGGGTCGCTCAAGCTCATCTCGGCCTCGGGACTGCGGCCAGCAAGGTAGGTGCGCCCTGGCCGCAGTACGAGTTCCTTACCGGCGTCTTGGCCGCTCACCACGACCATGCGGCCGCTGCTTCCAAGCAAGTCGGCGGTGCTGCCTTGGGCGGGTCCAAGGACAACGGTGTCGCCGCTCACGAGTCCGGATTCCGAGATCACGGAATCGGGCTCGAGGGCAAGGATGCCCTCGCCGGAACGAAGGTGAATACCGCCGGGCCCTGTTGCACCGACTGCATGCTGCAGCACGACCTGGAGGTCGCGGATGGTGTGCGTCGGCTCGACCGTCAGACGCAGATCCCGTGATGGACGGGACGGCGCTTCGACGTGCAGCAACAGGTTCACGGCGTGGACTTCGCTTTCTGGGAATCAGCAGGCTGAGCGTCGCCGCCCGCCTGCGTTGACCTTGTTCTTACTCCATACCCAGTGCTTGAAGCTGCTGGCTGATGTCGGTCATCATGACCGTGCGGGTCTGGTTCACTTCTTCGACGATCGAGGTCGTGAGCCGGCTGACTTCACCGAGGGTCTCGTCGTACTCAGGGCCGATCCAGCCTTCGTTGCCGAGGGCTTGGAGGTTCGACATGTTTTCGTTGAACGCGGCTTCGACGGCGTCGCAGCGTGATTGGACGGAGCCCCGGAGGGTGACGAGTGGTGCGGATTCGGCCATTTCGACGCTGGTGTCGGCATCGATCGATGGCATCTCGACGGCGATTGCTGGCGGCTCGAGCGTGATGGGCTCACCGCCGAGCGCTTGGGCGATGTAGGTCGTGTTTTCGGTGACGACAGCGCTGATCGCCTGCATGATGCGGCTGCATTGACCCGCGAAGTTCACCGCATGCGTAGCGCACTTCGTCTTGAACTCGAGGGCGTTGGCGCCCCGGTAAGGGACCTCGGCGGCTTCGATGACCAGCTCCTTGAGCTGGGCCTCGATCTCGTCGAACAGCTGAATGCCGTCCTCGCCGAACTTCCTGATCAGTACTCGGTCGGTCTGCTTAGTGGTCATTGGTCCGCTCCCTTTGGTGTGCGATTGCTTGGTTGTTGGTTTGTCGATTGATTGGTTGCTTGATGGTTAGACACGGTCGCTCGGCGGCAGCGTCGGGCCCGCGCCTGGAGCACCTCCGCCGCCGTCTTCTTCATCTTCTTCGTCTTCGAAGAGCTCGGGTCCCTCGGCACCGCCTTCGGGCGCTTCGGGCGCCGCTCGCACCGCACCCTGTTGAGTGAGGTCCTCCTGGGAGGTCGGCGTTTCCGGGAGCGGCCGGTTCTCTTGCCCGGTGTTGGGAAGGGGTCGGTTCTCTTGCCCGGTATCGGGGAGTGGTCGGTTCTCTTGCCCCGTATCGGGGAGTGGTCGGTCTTCTGGCCTGGTGGGCGTTTCGGGAAGGGGTCGGTCTTCCGGGCGGATGGAGCCCGACTCTGCGTCGATGGGAGCCGCATCAGGTGGCACAGGGATCGTGTCGGTACCACCCGGTCCGGGTGATGTCGCTGTTGGGGTGTCCGGAAGGTCCCGAGGCGCTGCCGGTGGCGCGTCGGCTGGTCCCGGTTCGGGCGGCAGGTCGGGTCGGGGTTCGGGCGGCGGTGCGTCGGCCGGTCCCGGATCCGGTGGAAGATCCGGAGCATCGCCACCACCGTCACCACCGCCGCGGAGGGATGGCGCGTTTTCGAAGTGGCGACCAGCACGACCAGCAAATGCGCCCACCGCACCATCGGCAACGGACTGGCCGATGTCGACCTCGCCTTCGACGATGAAGCTCTCGGCCGCAGACGTGCCGGTGCCGATCACGAACTCGGCCGCGTCGTCAGCAACGCCCTCGGGAATGTTGCGGCCGCGAAGCGCCTGCGTGGCTTTACCGGAAAGGCCTCCGGCGACGCCGCCAACGGCGATGCCCTTTCCGGTCTCGGTCAACAGCTTGACACCGTCGATCGGTTTCGGATTCCACGACCCGTCGGGGTTCATCTTCTGGTTGGTGAGTTCGCCGCCGAAGCCGGCGATTCCGCCTGCGGTCGCGCCGGTCACGATCGCTTGCTTGATCGCTCCCGTCACGAGCTGCGCACCCGCGGCGCCGCCGGCAAAGGCAGCTACACCACTGACTACGCCGTCGACGGCACTGCGTCGTGGGCTGAACGATTTGCTGGCGAAGCCGACGGCCATACTGATCGCAACGCCGATAAGCACTGCTCCGCCCACCGCACCGAAGCCGGTCGCAACGAGCACGCCGCCGGCGACGATGACGAGGCCGAGAGCGAGCGTGCCCCACGGGTCCGCTTTGATTGCATTCCAGAACGACTCGGCGCGACTTGTCGTCATCTCGGTGCGCCACTTATCGAACTCCTCCATCGAGGTCGGGCGCAGTCCGGTCGGGTCGAGCCGGTTGATCGGGTCGCTGTTTGCGAAGTTGTAGGGATTGCTTGCACCGGTGAAGGCGAGAAGCGGTGGCAGCGGATCGCGGCTCAGGAAGCAGCGCGTCTCAGGGTCATAGATGCGGGCGCCCATGATGACAAGCCCGTCGACAGTCAGTTCACCATGGAAGCCAAGATCGATGTCCTGGTCGGCGAGGCCGCGCCCGTAGGGATCGTCGCCAATGCCGGTCCGCCAGGTGTCCGATGCCCCGATCTCGCAGACATGCGTGCCGGCTCGGAGGAACGTCCGGTCGCCAATGCCGATCGGTTTCCGGGTCAGCAGGTCATCCCAGTGGATGGTGGTGGTGTCGACTCGTTCGACGCGACCCATGCCCGAGTAGAGAAAGGAACGATGATGCTCGGAGCCGTCGGCCCGGACGGTGTGCGTCGCGACGAGCTGATCGAGCGGGCTCCACTCGTAGCGGACCTCGTCGCCGTTCGGTCGGAACTCACGCGAGCGCCGCCCGATCGAGTCGTACTCGAAGCGGTGTGCTCCATCGGCACCATCGATACGAACCAGACGGGCACCTTCGTAGGTGAAACGACGTTCGCCGAGCGGCGTCGTCTCGGTCTCGACCATGCTGGCCGCGTTGTAGGTGAAGGCGAAACGATCGCCGCTCGTTGCGATGGATTCGACGAGGCGGCCTGCGTCGTCGTAGCGATGGAGGCGTCCAGCATCGTCAGCGGTGATCTGGTTGGCGGTATTGCGCTCGCCGTCTCTCGTCCTGGTGACATTGGGAAGGGAGAGGTCGCCCGATCGGAAGCTGGTGACAACTCCCGCCGCAGTTCGCTCGACCTCGACGCGGTGGCCAGCAGACGAGTTGATCGCGGTCACGAGGCCGTCAGCGTCGAATTCCCATGCGCTGACGCCATTGACCGATGACCGAATGCGATGCGCCCAACCGCTCGCATCGTGGTCGACTTCGACGACCGATTCCGGAGTCGAGAGCGCAGCGAGGCGGCCGAACTCGTCGCGGCGGAACGCGAGCAATGGCTGATTGTTGTCGCCAAGCAGGGCGGCAACCTCGCCGGTGGTGCGATCGTGCACGACGTTGATCGTCTGCTCGCCTGCAGGTGCGATTCGGCGCGCTCGACCAGCGGCGGTGCGATCGATGGCGGTTGAGATTCCTTCGGAGCTCGCGACGCCCGAAACGGCGCCGGACACGTCATGGCTGGCGACGATGCGCTCGTCGACCGTGTCCATCTGCACGATGCGGCCGAGACGATCGCGGGTCAGTGCGATCGCGGCGCCGGCCGGGTCGGCGATGTGGACGGCTCGGCCGGTGTGATCGTGGTGAATGACCGAGGCGGCTTGGTCGCCGAATTGCACGTGCAGCGCTCCGTCGAGCCAGGTGCTGGTGCCAACACCCTCGGTGCCGTCCCAGGAGACGAGGCGGCCGAGGCCGTCAAACTCGAGCGAAATCTCTTCGCCGTCGCGTGCCAGGTCGAGCACCCCGATGCCCGACGCGATGGTCGAGACGACGCCATCGGCATCGGTGATCGACACGAGTGTGCCGTTTGCGTCGTACGCGTAGCTGGCGGTCCGCCCTGCGGGTGTCGTGCGCGAAGCCAGACGGCCGCCCGGGGTGTAGGTCAGTACCAGTGAGCCGCGATCGGTGGTGACCCGCACAGGGCGCCCGGCTGCGTCGACTTCGATCTGGCGTTCGACACCCTGGAGTCGGATCGTCGCCGGCTGGCCGTCGGGGAAGTTCGTCTGGGCGAGGAACTCCTGACCGTTGCGCAGGATCCGCGTGGTGTGGTCCATGGCATCGACTTCGCGTTCGAGGCTGATGCCATCCGCGTCGATGGAGCGGATCCAGTTGCCGTTCGAGTCGTAGGCCGTTGTCGTGATGCGGACACCGTCGATGGACAGCCCGAGTAGCTGGCCCAGGGCATCGAAGTGATTCTCGAACCGGTGCTCGCCAACGAGAACCGCGACGCAGCGACCGAACGAGTCGTACTCGAAGTCCGTTGCGTTGCCCGCGCTGTCGAATCTGCGCGACGGCTCGCCGTGGTCGCCGTAGTCGATGCGCCATTCGAAGACGCCGTCGCGTTGAGACGAGGTGACGCGTCCGGCGGCGGTGTAGGTATGGGTGCGCGTGCCATTGGAGGCCGTCGACGAGACGACCCGACCGCCAGCGTCGTTCACAAACTCGGTGTACTCCCCATCGGGCCCCGTAACGCTTGCGATCTCGCCGGCGTCGTCGTAGGTGAAGCGTGCCTCGCGTCCGCCGGGCGTGCCGATGCGCAAGAGCTGACCGTCCGCATCGAACCCTTGGGTGATCGTGACGCCGTCCGCATCGGTCAGCGATGTCGTCAGTTCTCGGTCGTCGACGGTGTACGTCGTCACGGCTCCGAGCGGATTGGTGACGAGCGACGCAACTCTTGAATCACCGTCGTACTCGAACGTGTGGGTGCTCCCGGATGCGTCGACCAAACGCACCAGGCGGCCTTGGGTGTCCCATTCGCGGGCTTCTTCGAGACC
>CALDGN010000160.1 GCA_937942965.1 uncultured Acidimicrobiales bacterium
GCTTCGGGGTTCTTCCAGTAGCCCTTGAGGTTCTGATGTGACCGAGACCAGATCTCGCCGACTTCGCCGTCAGGCACGTCGTTGCCTTCTTCGTCGACGATTCTGACCTCGGTGCCGACGACGGGCTTGCCAGCGGAGCGAAGCAGTTCGGCTCGGTCGCCGCCTGGATCATGATCGCCAGGATCCAGGAACGTCACGGCGCCGGTGGTCTCGGTCAGACCGTACACCTGGGCGTGATCGCACTTGAGCAGACCCATTGAACCGACGAGCGCCTGTTCGGTAATCGGCGACGCGCCGTAGAGGACGGTCTTGAGCGACGAGAAGTCGACATCGGAGGCGCCCGGAATGATCGGCAGCACCTGGAGCAGCGCCGGAACCATGAACGCCGTCGTGACGCCGTGGCCAGGGATGTCGGCGAAGATGCGTCCGGGGTCGACGTCGCGGTGCACGATGCTCGTGCAGCCCTTGAAGACCGCAGCGTGAGCAACGCCACTACCACCAATGTGGAACATCGGCAGCACGTGCAGCACGACGTCGGTCTCTTCGAGGCCCATCACGCTCGTCAATGGCGGGATGGAAGCTTCGAGATTGTGGTTGCTGATCTCGGCACCCTTTGGCAAACCAGTCGTGCCTGAGGTGTAGAGCTGCACGGCGGTGTCGTGTGCGTCGAAACCGGTGACGATGTCATCGCCAGAGGCGTCGGCGATCCAGTCTGCGTACTGGGGATGCGACGACTCGCCGCCGACGGCGATCAGGTGCGGTGACCGCTGCAGGTCCATCTTGTCGAGGTGGCCGAGGAACTCGCCTTCGACCATGACGACCTTGGCTTCAGCATTGTCCAGGATGTAGTCCATCTCGGGCGGAGCGAGACGCCAGTTGACGGCCACGATGACGGCGTTCAGCTTGGCGGCGCCGTAGGTGAGGGTGAAGTACTCGGAGATGTTCTTGCCGATAAAGCCGACTCGGTCCTGGCTGCCGACGCCCATGGCGGCGAGGGCGTTCGCGACCTTGGCCGATTCAGCCTCAAACTCGGCGAAGCTCAGCGTGCGGTCGTCGCAGACAAGCGCTGACTTGTCGGGCTGCTCCGCTGCCTGACGGCGCAGGTTTTCGGCGAGATTGAACATGAGTGGTGCACTCCTCAGAGATGGGTCGCCGCGGCTTCGGCAGCCGAGATGATCCCACCGCAGATGCGCCCCCGCAAGTGCGCTGGGAATTCCTCGACTTTGGTCGTTTGGCGACACGAGCACAACGACTACGCGGCGCCGTAGCCTCCTGCATGCAGCGCTACGAGGTCCGAGGATGATGTATGTCGAGTGAGGACCGAGCCACCAGGTTTGTGCGTCGAACCAACGAGGCGCTCAGCGACCTCGATCGCGCCGACGAGATCTGGGCGGGCTCCGTCCGATCGACGACCGAGGAGATCAAGCTGCACAGCCTCTCGCTGGAGATGGACAATCTGATCAGGCGGGTCACCGGCCCATTCGAGACCTGGGCCGAACTTGAGCCCGCTCGGCTCGAAGAGGTCAGGGAACGCGGGCCGATCAACCTGATGTGGGTCATCAGCGCTCACCCGTCGGGACACGTGCGCGAAGCGTTCGTCCACGAGACCGAACACCTCCCCAACGAACGTGTCTTGCCGCATCTCGCGAACCGATCGCTCGACTTCGTCGCGCCGATCCGCGACGTGGCCACACCGCTGGTCCTGGGCCGACTCGAAGAAACGCTTGCGGGCTACTCGGGACCTGACAGCGCCGAGCCGCTGCCGACCGCGATCCACATCGCACTCACCAAGCTCTTGGCGCCACGAACTGGAATGGTGAGCCCGCGGCTCATGGAGGTGTGCATCGCCCTCGCCACGGCTGCCGCTCTACCACAGCCTCGGCGACTGAAAGGCGGCGGCATGATGAAGATGCTCGACCGGTGCAACCAGACCCTGGACTCGGCGACCGATCCAGCAAGTCGAGCCGCACTCGAAGCGCTCATCGCCTACTTCCGCTCGGTCTCGGTCCAGCCCTAAGCCCGGCGGCCCAAAACGAGCGATTCCGGAGCTCTTAAGCTCCGGAATCTCATCAGTTCTGGTGTCGGAGGGGGGACTTGAACAAACCTCCCCTTTGCGGCACCTGGCGTTGTCCTGTGGCAACCAGCGGCCCCAAGCGGCTTCCAGCGACCCGCCGAACCGCCCGATACCGCCGCCTACCGCTCCAGGACGCCAGATGCCATCAGCAAATCATTAGCAGAGCGACACCCCTTGTCATCGATCACGGTTGAAATAGTGACGACCGTTCGGCACCTCTCCCCTTGCGAGTTCGTGGGCACATTCTCGTACCTGCGAAATCTGCCAGACCTCCAGCCGAGACGGTGAGTTGGAGTATCAAACGGCGCGCTCAGCCGAGTTCGAACGCGTCGACGACTCGGTTGATCCAGCGCTCGTCGACCGGCTGCCCCATCACGAGCACCCGGAAGTACATAGCACCTGCGACGGCTGCGAAGATCGCCTCATGGTCGGCGTCGCGCAACACCTCGCCGCGACGAACGCCGCGCTGGAACACCGGACTCACATCCCGCCACCGAGTAGGCCAGGTACTCGTGACCCGTCCGGGCGGAACCGAATGGACTCGGCAACACTCGTCCCGGTAGCGCCTGGTCCGATGTCCCGGCCCTAGCCGGCTGTGGCCCCTGTCGCGAACATCGCCGCGGCGTCTGTGTCGGCTTCACCGAGCTGAGTCCGCACGAGCAGCAGCCCATCGAGGGTCGCCACGATCCATGTCGCGTGCGCACGCCGGGTCGGGACGTCTGGCGCGTCGACTCGGAGCACGAGCCAGTCGATCCACGACTGGATCAAGGCCGGGGCCAGGGACGCGTACGGCTCGACCCCTCCGTTACTGAGCCCGACGATCTCGAAGAACAACCGAATCGTTGAGACTTCGTCTGGGCCGGACAAGATCGGCCATGCACGAGCGAGGAGGTCGGTTGCGGGGCGGGGCTCATCACCGAAGGCGCTCGACAACACCCCTTGCAAATCCCGACCCACGCCTCCACGATCGCTCGAAGCAGAGCGTCCTTCGTCGGAAAGTAGTAGACGACAGTTCGATCGCTGATACCGAGACGCTCACCCACTCGACCGAACGAGAGGTTCCCCAATCCGTCCTCACGAACGAGCTCCAACGCGACGGCGAGGATTCCGTCCGGATCGTGCTTGTAGCCCACGCGTCGACTCTACGTGAGCGAAACCAAGGACCCGTCCGATCAACCGACAGGCTCGACCTCAGCCCACGCTGGGCTGTGGCGTTCGCTGACCGCGCAGTGGCGCCGCCGTTCGTGGCAGCGGGCGATCTTCCTATGAGATTCCGTGCGTGCTGCCGGGCACGATCATGGCACTGAACGGTCGTGTCGCAGCCAGCCGCTCAGAAAGGAAGGCCCGATACTCGTCTGATTCATACACCTCAAGCGCCCGTCCCACGGTCTCGAATCGGATGATGACCGTGTGGGTGCCACCAGGAGCAGCTTCAGGGTAGGTGTGTGGTTTGTGGGGTGCTGGCGACCAGCTCACCGCGGCCCGGACCGATCAGAGTCGGCGCCGCCGCCTCTCGGTAGACGAGGAGGCGGTCGGGGTCGGTGACGTCGTAGTTCAGAATCAGATCCGCCGCCATCAGATGCCCGCAGTCGAGTGAGGGTGGCGGGCGAAGGAACAGCCTGACCGTGATAGGTTCCGACTGTCGTCGTCACGTCGAAGCGGCGCTGGATCGGTGTCGGCCGTCATGACGTCACGCTCAGCAGATGCCGGATTCCGTCAACGAGTTCTTCGGGATAGTCCTCTTGGATAAAGTGCCGCCCGCCCTCTATTCGCTGGTGTGGTTGTTCAGCGGTGCCGGGGATTCGGGAGATGAGGTGCTGGTCAAACCACCCCAGCACTGGATCGGCAGTCCCGAACCGGCATAGGAACGGCTTATCCCATCGCTCGAGCACCTGCCATGCGGCGGCGAACGAGCCGAACGGTTGACCTTCAGCGCCGTGATTCGAGGCCAGTGCCGGGAATACGAGCGCTCCGCTCTGAAAGGAGGCTTCAGGGAACGGTGCGTTGTACGCGGCCGCCTCGTCCTCGGTCAGGTCCATTCCGAGTCCGGGATGGCCGCCGAGACCCTTGCGGAGTTCGGCTCCGACGTCGATCGACTCAAGGGCTGCGGCGTAGGACTGCCAGGCGATGAATGCCCCGGGGTCAGCCGAGGTGGCGAGCGCCGCAAGCATGTCGTCGCGTCGGTCGGGATCAGGGAGGCCACCGTTGGCGATCATCACCGCATCGAAGCGTTGCTCGTGGCGGGCGACAACGGCGAGGCCGATGAGACTTCCCCAGTCTTGGCCGAAGAACACAGCGTCGGTGAGATCGAGTTGTTCGACGAGGTCGCTCACCCAGTCGACATGGCGGGCATAGGTGTAGTCACTCTTCGCTGTCGGCTTGTCCGACCGCCCGAAACCGACGAGGTCCGGGACAACGACCCGGCAACCGTGGGCGACGAGCGGCCCGATCATCTTCCGGTACAGGTATCCCCAGGTCGGCTCACCGTGAAGGAGCATCACACACCGACCGTTGCGGGGTCCCGTATCGACGTAGGCCATCCGCAGCTCGGTGGGCTCGTCAGCGGCGGTCACGACCAGATACGACGGTTCATGGTCCCAGCCCACGAGGTTGTCGAACCGGTGGTCGGGTGTGCGGGTGTATTCCATAGGAGAGCGGTCCTTCCTGCCCTGATTGGCGCCCCACGCCTCGAAACGACTGGGTGTTGGGAGTCGTGATGCGGCGATCTCCAGCCCGAAACCTAGATGTAGCGCGAGCTACGATCAAAGGGTCGGAGCAATCCCCGTCGCCTAGTACCCCGTCAGCAACTAAGCCTGCGTGGACTTGTACGGAGTACTCCCACGACAGCTTCAAGGACGTCGGCGCCTCCAACGAGCACCCGGCGCCGAGCACCATCGAGATCTGACCCTGGCGTTGCGAAACCGCAAACAGGAGGTCGGCCGGCACTTCGAACTCGTCAGCCTCGTCCATCAATACCAGTGTCTCACGATCAGATCGGGGCCGCCCAGATCGCGGGATCTAATCGGGCATTTGCAAATCCATTTGCAAACGACACCCCTGGGAGTGATTCACCCCACTGCTACCAGGGATTTCTGTGGTGTCGGAGGGGCGAGTACAACCCTTAACCCACGGCGGAGGCGGTCCGGCTGGATGGATCTCTCGGCGGCGTGACTGCCGGTACTTCAGGCACTCACGGCCTATGCACGCATGCCGACCGGCTCGGGCCGGGTGAGGTCGTCGGCGCGCGTCATCTCGTCGACCAGAGCGTCGAGGGCCGCGGTGCGGGCGGCGGGGTCTCGTCGTTCGACGGCCAGGTTGGCGAGTTCGTCTGGGTCGGCGTCGAGGTCGTAGAGCGTCTCGAACCCGTCAGAGTCCCGGGTGTAGCGATGTGTGCTGGTGACCACGGTGCGCATACGGAGTGGGAACGTAGGAACGATCGGGTTCAGCGGGAAGTCGTCCTC
>CALDGN010000161.1 GCA_937942965.1 uncultured Acidimicrobiales bacterium
GGTGTTCCAAAGTCGTCGATCGTGGCCAACAGCAGGCTGGCCTGATCGGGCCAGTGGCGGTAGATCGTCGTTCGAGCGACGTCGGCGCGCTCGGCCACATTGACCGCAGTGACCTGATCGGCGCCGCGTTCGAGCAACACCTCGGCAGCCGCATCCAGAATCGCCCGGCGAACCCGTCGCGTGCGAGGGTTGATGCGCTCGGTGCTGGATTCGTCCTGAGGTGCGATGGCTGGCTCCCTTGACCGGCCAAGCTACACGATGTAGCTTAAGCTTTGGCTTGTGCTCTACTGGCCCGTAGTTCGCACGGACCAGTCAGGCAGCAAGATACCAACCGTGGGCCAAGGCGCTGGGTTTCGCTTCCTCGACCGCGCCAGCGCACTCGATTGACGCGCTGCGACGCAGCTCAGTCGCCGTCGAGAATCTGGTGCGCGTCCCAGAGATGGTGTTCGACGTCATGGATCAGATACCGAGCGATCGACTCGACCGTGAACTCGGCTCCGTCGCTGCGCTTGCCCTCTTTTGCCCACTCGTCGCCCTTGACGCGGTCGAGGATGTCGGCGATCTTGCCGGCGTTCGAGGCCAATACGTAGGCGACCTTGTTGGGGTCCTCGTCGGCGTAGCCCTTGGCCGCGTCGTCTTGGTTCCAGTCCTTGAACGTCGGCGGCTTGCGCTTCTTGAGCATCGTGCGAATGCGGTCCTCGAACAGGTCGAAGACATCGCGAACATGGGCGCCGTACTCGAGGATCGTCCAGGTGCGGCTGGCTCCATGAGGCGGCTGCGTGACGAGCGCGCCGCGTCCCAACATGTCGCGCCACGCTGCGGCCGTCGAGCGGATCCGAGGAGCAAGCTCTTCTCGACTCAGCGTCTGCACCGCGGCCCCGCACTCACTGCAGGGGCGTTCCAGGACCCAGGTCCAGTCTTTCTCGTCGCTCATGTCGCCAGACTAGGCCGCTCTCTGATCTACGGGCGATAGGTAAACGACGCCGGGCCGACCGGGATCGAGCGCTGCACCAACTCGACCCACTCGCACAGCAGCGGCCGGGTGTCTCGGGGGTCGATGATCTCTTGGATCTCGAAGAACTCGGCCGAGCGGTGCGGCGAACGCACCCTGTTCAGCCGCTCGGTGATGTCTTCGAGCAGTGCCTCAGGGTCGTCGCTGTCGGCGAGATCCTGCTTGTAGGCCACCTCGATGCCACCTTCGATCGGTAGCGAGCCCCAGTCCCCCGACGGCCACGCATAACGGAAGCTGTGCACGCCCGGCTTGTTGTTCGCTGCGCCGGCGACCCCGAACGCCTTGCGCACCACGACACACGCGAACGGCGTCGACAGCTGACCGAGCGCAGCGAGCGCCTGGCTGCCGTAGCGAATCGTGGCGCTCTCCTCGCTGTCCTTACCGATCAAGAACCCAGGGCAATCCTCGAGGTGCACGACCGGCAGGTTGAACGTCGACGCCAGGTCGAGCAAGCGCACCAGCTTGCGGCAGCTATCTGCCGTCCATGCGCCGCCGTATACGTAGCCGTCTTCGGCGAACACGGCGACGGGATAGCCATTGAGCCGGGCCAGGCCCGTGATGACTGAGCGACCCCATCGTTTGCCGATCTCAAAGAAGCTGTCCTCGTCGAACACGCCGTCGATGATCTTGCGCATCTTGTAGACCCGCCGAGGCTCGCGAGGAATGATCGACAGCAGCGACTCTTCACGTCGGTTGACGTCGTCGGTTGGCTCCGTGCGGGGCGCGTGCTCATCGACGTTGGTCGGCAGGTACGACAAGAACTGCTTGGCCCGTTCGAACGCTTCGGCTTCGCTGTCGACCACGTCATCGATGGCGCCGTTCGCCGTGTGGATGTCAGCGTGCCCGAGTTCTTCTTTGCCGTGATCGCCGAGCGATGCCTGCTCGACGAGTGCGGGCCCGGCGATCATCATCTGCGCGGTGTCTCGGACGATCACTGAGTAGTGGGCTGTCGCCACACGGGCTGCACCGATGCCCGCGACCGAGCCAAGTGCGAGCGCGACGGATGGTGCGACCGCCAGGTGGCCGACGATCGTTTCCCAACCTCGGACCTCGGGGATGTAGGTGCGCCCGGCCATCTCGATCGTCTTGACCGACCCGCCGCCGCCCATGCCGTCGACGAGCCGTACGTGCGGCAGCCGAAGCTCCAGGGCAATGCCTTCGGCGGTGTGGCGCTTCTCGGGGATTGTCGCATCGGCCGAGCCGCCGCGAACGGTGAAGTCGTCGCCGGACAGCATGAGCGGCCGACCGTCGATCCGAGCCGTCCCGAACACGAAGTTCGATGGGGTGAGGTGAACCAGGTTGCCCTCGTCGTCGTACTCGGCGACGCCGGCCGTCTTCCCGATCTCATGGAACGACGTCGGGTCGGCAACGGCGTCGATCCGTTCCCTGATCGTCATCTTTCCGAAGAAGTGCTGACGCTCAACCTTCTCGGGGCCGCCGAGCTGCTCGGCAAACTCCTCGCGCCGACGCAGTTCCTCGAGTTCCGGTTCCCAGCTCATGCGCGAAGCCTATGACTCGGCGCGAATCCAGAGAAGAAACGACGGACGCAGTAACGTCGTCGCCATGTCTCACATTGTCGAAAGCCCCGTCGTGGGGACGGTCTGGAAGATCGAGACCGCCATCGGCGAGACCGTCGCTGCTGGCGATGTCATCTTCATCCTCGAGTCGATGAAGATGGAGATCCCCGTCGAGGTCGAAGCCTCGGGCACGATCACCGAGATCAGCGTCGAAGAAGGCGACACCGTCGCCGAGGGCGACAAGCTCGCCATCGTCAGCTAACCCGCCCCCTCCCGAAATTGATGAGGTTTGGAGGTCGCAGCCACCCCCAAACAGCCTCAATTTCGGAGGTGATTGCTCAGCTAGGCCTGGAGGTCGGTGACGATCTGTCGCACGTTGGCTTCGTCGTCGGCGCTGACGACGATCCGATGCGGCGAGGTGTGATCGAGCCCGACGTACGGGTCCGAGGCCAGGATCAGCTGATGCTCAATGCTGCGAGCATCGAGCTCGGCACTGATCATCTGGGCATTGGTTGCGTCGCCTGACACGGCGACTTCCACGGCACTGTTTTCCATGTTCGCTTCTACTCCTGATCCATGTCCCACTTGAGACTGAGCCCGTCTTTCAGGGCTTCGCCGATTTCGACCAGTGAGCCCGCCACCGACAACATAGGGTCATCGCCGACCTCGCCGGTTCGTTGGGCTCGCTGGAACGTTTCCTTGATCGAGTTCCACCGAGCCTGCTCATCGGCACC
>CALDGN010000162.1 GCA_937942965.1 uncultured Acidimicrobiales bacterium
CTGTGACCACGACTGCGACAACCTCAACCGAGGGCTCTTCACTCGTGTCGTCCACGCGCAGCACCCCGATGCAGCTCATCTTTCGGTTCATTCGTGAGCGCAAAGGGCTCTTCTCGCTGAACCTAGGGCTGCGGCTGTTCAAGGACTTGCTGCCCTTCCTCGGACCGATTCTCCTCGGCATCGCAGCCGATGTTCTCTACGGCCTCGACCGATCGCTGCTCGGCTTCAGCTTCGAGGGCGGCGAACTTCGCTCGATCTACACCGTCGCAGCTCTGATGGCCATCCTTGCGGTCGCCAAAATGGTGTTCGGCTACGTCCACACCATCGTCGCCGCCCACATGGGGCGCCACATCGTCGAAGCGGCGCGCCGCGACCTCGCCGAGGCCTCGATGCAGATGGCACTCGATGAACGCCGACGATTCAACAGCGGCGACCTGCTCGACCGCTCGCTTGCGGACAGCAAGGGGCTGCGATCATTCACCCAGGACGTAGTGATCCGCATCGTCTCGAACACCGTGCGTGCCATCTGGCCGCTGCTCTACATGTTCATGATCGATTGGGTCATGTCCGTGGTCGTGCTGGCGGTCATTCCGCTCCAGTCCGGGATTAGTGCCCTGCTACAGCGGCGCCTGCAGCGCCTGACCCGCGAGGCCCGCCAGGCCGAAGCCGTGCACACCTCGGCGGTCAAGGAATCCATCGACGGCTGGAGCTCGGTCGCATCGGTCGGCTCACAAGACTGGGTCACCACCGAGCTGCGTGGCACCGCTGCTCGCAGCGAAGACGCCAAGATCAAGAAGAAGCACACCACCGCGGCAATTAGCGCTGTGATTTCACTGTTCACGGCGCTCGGTATCGCCGCTTGCTACGCCATCGGCGGTTGGCGGATCATCTCCTCCGGCCTGGTCGGCGTTACTACCGCCGAGGAGGGGGCCTTCACCGTCGGTGTACTCCTGTCGTTCGTGGGGATTGCGAAGAAGGTCTACGCCCCGTTCCAGGCGTACACGAAGATCGTCAGCAGCTACCGCACGGGCCTGGTGAACCTCGAGCGCATCGCCGAGGTCCTCGACGCACCGATGCTCGATGCTCGCCCGAACGGCCCCGAACTCGTCGTGACCCGCGGCGACATCGCCCTCGACGACATCGGCTTCACCTACGACGGTGACGAAACGCCAACGCTGCGATCGCTGACCGGACGCATTCCAGGCCGAACCCTCACCGTCATCACCGGCGAAAGCGGCACCGGCAAGACCACACTGCTCCGCCTCTTGATGGGACTCGACCAACCCCACCGCGGCACGATCTCGATCGACGATCAGGACATGAACGTCGCCAAGCTGTCCAGCGTGCAGCGCACCATGGCGCTCGTCCCCCAAGAACCGATGTTGTTCAGCGGCACGCTCGGCGAGAACCTGATGCTCGGCCACGACGAAGTTTCGACCGAAGAGCTCCTCGATGCCTGCCACAAGGCCGGCCTGCTCGAACTCGTCCGCGAACTGCCCGAAGGGCTCGACACCGAGGTCGGCAGCGGCAAACACATGTTGTCTGGCGGTCAACTCCGACGCATGGCGATCGCCCGTGCGCTGCTTCGCCGGCCATCCATCTTGTTGCTCGATGAGCCCACGACCGGGCTCGATGACCTGAGCTCCAAGCAGGTTCTCGACACGCTCCGTCGCATCGCCCAGTCAGCGACGGTCATCATGGTTTCGCACCGCCGCGATCCGCTCGCAGCGTCGGACCATCACCTGATTCTCGACGGCGGCTACTGGAGCGATGGCCAAGGCAATGGCGACCGCTGGCGTCCTGAGTTCGACGGCAAACTCACCGAACAAGCCGAAGGCACCGAAGACCTGGCTCCAGCGCCCGCCTCGAACGGCACTACCTCTCATCCGACCGCTGATGCACCAACCGAGAACGGCGCCGCGAGTTCGACCGGCGCTCCGCTCGACGCCAAAGCCGCCGGTTCTGCCGCCAACCGCATCGCCGCTGGGGGCGCTCTTGCGAACGGGGTGGGTTCCAATGGCACAGGTTCGAATGGTGCTGGTTCGAATGGTGCTGGATCGTCCAACGGTGCCGCATCGGCAGGAGCGTCACGCCCGTCGGTCACGGTTGGCCGTCGTGTCGTGCAGCTTTCCGCGATGGGACGCCCCATCGCTCTCGACTATGTCCACGAAGACGAGACAAGCGCTCGGGTGCTCGTCGTCGGCGGGCATCGATCGGCAGCGCCGGTCGACCCGAGCTGTATCGACGATGTCTTGGCCCAGGCCGCCGCCGACAGCGACACCAGCGTCGCTCTTGGCGCGATCTCTAGCATCAATCCCGACGGCGCCTTCACCAACGACCATCGCACGGTGCTCGGCGTCGATCTTGCAGCCGACCATCTCCAGCAACTTGCCGGCGAGACCCACACGTTCCATCGGGTGATGAGCGAGTGGCGCACCAACCTCGTCCTCGATGTTGGTGCCCGTACCAGTCAGCAACGAGCGACCGCCGATGTTGAGATCTCAATCCGCTATCCCGAGACCGCCGATGGTGCCGCACCCGAGTGGCTTGCTCAGCTCGGCAGCGACATCCGCCGTCGCCTCAGCGCCAGCCGGTTCTCGACCACCGTGGCACTCGTCGGAGCCGACTCATCGAGTCTGACTACGGCGACGAATGTGCCCGTCGTCGAGATCACGTCGGTCGCGCCGCCGCACACCGCTGGCAGCAGCCGGGTCCACGACGCGCTCGTCGAGGCCACGATCGCCGCCTATCAGGCAACCGGCCTGCTGCGCATCGCGACCTCGGCCTAGTCCGACGAGCCGTCCCGGGCAGCGTCTAGGCCGAGCCCTCGGGCGCCGGCGCTCCATGACGGCCGGCACCATCGCTGAACCGAGTGGCGCCGTGCAGGGTTTCGCCGGTCCGAATCGTCTCGAGTCCCAGATCCGTCTCGAGGGCAAGCGCGCCGCCAAGGTCGAGCGACCACTGAGCGATCGCTGACTGGCGATCGCTTCGCATGCACTGCTGCGGCAACTGGGCGAGTCCATGTGCGAGCGCAACCGCCGCGTCGAGCGCAGAGCCCGGTTCGACCATGCGATTGGCAAGTCCCATCGTCACGGCTTCGGAGCCTTTGACTTCGCGTCCCGTCAAGATGAGATCCATCGCATGCGAGTGCCCGATGAGTCGGGGAAGCCGAACGGTTCCGCCGTCAACCAGTGGCACGCCCCAGCGTCGACAAAACACGCCGAAGACCGCGTCGGATGCGGCGACGCGCATGTCGCACCAGCAGGCGAGTTCCAAACCGCCGGCGACCGCCCAACCTTCGACCGCTGCGATCACGGGCTTGCTGAGCAGCATGCGGCTCGGGCCCATCGGCCCGAACGAATCGACGATCTCTTCGCCAGGGCGCGACTCGACCCGGTTCCCTCCGCCGGCGGCGAAGGCCTTGAGGTCGGCGCCGGCGCAGAAGACTCCGTTGGCGCCCGTCAGCACCGCCACGCTGGCCCCGTCGTCGGCGTCGAACGCCTCGAACGCGGCGTACAGCTGTATGGCGGTCGCTTGGTCGACCGCGTTGCGCACCTGGGGACGATTGATCGTCACAATCGTCACGGGCCCGTCGTGGGTTACGAGTACGAGATCCTCAGACATGGATTGCTCAGACATGGGGTTCCTCCGGCTGACGACCGGATGGGTGTCAGCGCTTTGCGTGGCTTCGAGCCGCAGCGACATCGCGTTGGCTCACTTCGACCAACTCACCCTTGCGCACCACGTACGACACAACAAGATCGACCTGGTGTTGACCGCCGCGCTGCTTACCGCTCACGACGTCGAGGGCAAGCCCCTCGGTGGGTGCCAGGAGTGCCACGGCACGGAATCCCTCGTCGTTGCCTGGCGAGGATCGCTTCTCTTCGTGGATCAGCTCGTGGGAGTCCCAGATCCACACATCGTCGACCGATACGAACCGGCACTGGTGGTTGCCACCGCGGCGCTTGGACACCATCGCCCCCGGGCAGACGATGTACGGGCCTTCGCGGTACGGCAAGGTGCCGAGTCCATCGCGCCCGAACCCTTCCTCGAATGCGGCGTCGATAACGGCTTGTTGGTCGCCGCCCTCGATCGCACGCCGCCGGGATTCGTCGGCCAACGCTGCGGCAAGGTGCACGAGCACCTCGTCGTTGAGCTTGCGCGACAACTCGACGGCAGTCTCGGGATCTTCGGTCAGGTGGCGAACGATCGTGCCGTAGCGGCGTGTGGCCATGGCCAGATCATGGCCCGTGCCTGTGACAGTCGAGCGGCACTGCGCCCGAAAGCCCTAATACATCTTGTCGGTGCCGCCGGAGCCGTCTTCGCTGCGGGCACGTGCGATCTCGGTGCGCAGGCCGACGCCCAACGCCACCGCATCTGCCGAAACGGTGATCATGCGGAAGCCCATCTCCAGGCGACGCGGCGTTAGCGAACCGGACGAGTGGATGCCGGGCACCACGCCGTGGTTCTGACAGGCGGCCACGATCGTCTCGAGTGCCTCGACGAACTCGGGGACATCGTCGTTGTTGCGCGGCGGAAGGCCGAGCGAGATCGAAAGATCGGCGGGCCCGACATAGACCGCATCGACGCCGGGCGTCGACACGATCGCCTCGACATTGCCGAGCGCCTCGACGGTTTCAACCATCGGGATCACCGCGATCTGATCGGCCGTGTTGTCGAAGTAGTCGGCGTACCGCGGCGCCACGCCGGCGGGGCCGTAGCTACGCGCCCCATGCGGCGGATAGCGACAGGCCGACACGGCGGCCTGGGCTTCTTCGGCCGAGTTGACCATCGGAACGATGATCCCTTGGGCGCCGGCGTCGAGGTGCTTGCCGATGATCCCTGGCTCGTTCCATGGCACGCGTGCGATCGGCGTGGTGCCGCCATAGGCGATGGCCGGATACATGCCGACCGCCGACGTGTAGTCGACCAAGCCGTGCTGGTTGTCGATGCAGACATAGTCGAGCCCAGCCCGGCCGAGCATCTCGGCGGTCGTTGGGTTCGCCAGCGACGCCCAAAGTCCCAGAGAGGTTTTACCGGCGCGCCATTGATCACGAAGCGATTCCATCGGCGCAGTCTTGCAGCCCGGCCGGCCTCGGTGGGAGAACCGTCGCGGTGACGCTCAGCTCGTGACGATCGAAGCCGGCTGTCCTTCGAGCACGGCGATCGCGTTTTCGAAGGCGTGCTCGTACAAGCGGCGCCGCCCGACGGCCGTCGACGAAGCGATGTGCGGCGTCACGATCACGTCGTCGCGCCCGAGCAGTGGGTGTCCGACCGGGAGCGGTTCCGGGTCGGTGACATCGAGCCCTGCGCCAGCTACCTGTCCCGCATCGAGCCCTGCGATGAGCGCGTCGGGATCGATCAGCGGCCCGCGGGCACAGTTCACCAGGTACACCCCAGGGCGCATCGCCGCGATCGACTCGGCATTCACCAGATGCCGGGTCTCGGGCGTATTCGGTGCGTGCAGTGAGATCACGGCCGACGAGGACCAGAGCTCGTCAAGGCTGACAAGTTCGACACCGTCGATCGGCGACTGCTCCAAGAACGGGTCGTGGGCAATCACTGTCATGCCGAACGCTTGCGCCCCGACCGCAACCCTTTTTGCGATTCGTCCAAGGCCGACCAGACCAAGCACCTGACCGTCCAGTTCGAGCGATGTCGCTTCGCCGGGTCCAATGAGACCTTCGCGAGATCGTTGCTGTTTCGCCGGAAGCTCTTTGGTGATCGCGAGCATGAGCATCATCGTGTGCTCGGCGGTCGAGACCGTCGGCGAGTCCGGGCCGTTGCACACGACAACGCCAGCGGCGGTCGCCGCGGCAACATCGACGTTGTCGTAGCCAATGCCCGCGCGGCTGATGACCTTGAGGTTGGGGAACTTGGCGAACCGTTCTGCATCCCAGAAATAGTCGACGCCAATCACCGCAGCAGGGGCATCGCCAAGCGTGTCGTCATCGGGACCGATCAGCGTCGCCCGGCCGTCGAGATACTCGATGTCAGCGTCGATCACGGGTCGATCGAGATGGATCACGTGCGGTTCGGTCATGGCCTGAGTATCGCGCCTGTTGGACCTGCTCCCGGTGGCTTCGCTAGCGTCGAATACAGACTCAGGGGGTCACGTCATGCATGTGGGAATGTCGGTCATCTTCCAGAACCCGGGCGAAACCGTGCCCGATCGATCGGTCTACGCCGACGATCTCCGGCTCGCACGACTTGCCGAGCCGCTCGGCTTCGACTCAATCTGGAGCGTCGAGCACCACTTCACCGACTACACGATGTGTCCCGACGTGTTCCAGTTCCTGAGCTACATGGCCGGCTGTACCGAACGGGTCCAGCTCGGTTCCATGGTGTGCGTCTTGCCGTGGCATGACCCGATGCGCGTCGCTGAAGAGATCGCGATGCTCGACAACATGTCCGGCGGTCGGGTCATTCTCGGTATGGGCCGAGGCACCGGACGCGTCGAGTTCGAAGGCTTCCGCGTCGACATGCCCGAGGCCCGAAAGCGCTTCGCCGAATCCGCCGACATGATCCTGAGCGGGCTTGAGCAGGGCTACTGCGAATACGACGGCGAGCACGTGCGCCAGCCCCGCAAAGACATTCGGCCACGCCCCTTCAAGAGCTTCCGAGGTCGCGCCTATGCCGCAGCTGTCTCGAGCGAATCGGCCGAGATCATGGCCAAGATGGGCGTCGGCATTCTGATCGTTCCGCAGAAGCCCTGGAAGACCGTCCGAGAAGAACTCGCCACGTATCGAGCAACGTTCCGCGAGGCGACGGGCGACGAACCGCCACCGCCCATGGTCGCGGGTTGGACCTACGTCGACGAGTCCGCTGACAAAGCCGAGACGATGGCCCGCCAGTACATCGGCGGCTACTGGGATTCGATCATCAAGCACTACGAGTTCGACCAGCCACACCTCAAGAGCACACCCGGCTACGAGTTCCACGGCCAGATGTATGACCGTCTGAACGCTCCCGGCGGCATGGAGAAGATGACGGACTTCTTCTTGAGCCTGCAGGTGTGGGGCACACCGGACCAGGTGACCGAGAAGGTCATGGCGATCCAGGACAACACCTGGTGCGACGGCTACATGGGCGTGTTCAGCTACGCCGGCATGCCGATCGATGACGCCGAGGCGAGCTGTCGGCTCTTCGCATCCCAGGTCATGCCTGGCCTGCAGGCACTTGCGCCGGCCTATGACCGGCTCGGCGTTCCCGCGTAACAGCCGCTTCTAGGCGTCGCTGGCCCCGCGGCTGCGCGCGGCTTCGAAGTCTGGAGTGCGCTTCTCAAGGAAGGCGGCAACGGCTTCTTTGTGCTCGGGCGTCTCGTACGCCTGATCGAGCAAGGCGAGCTCTCGCTTCTGGACATCTTTGAGCGACGTCGCAAACATGTTCTGCGTCAACAGTTCCTTGGTGAAGGCGAGTGACGCTTGCGGGTTGTCGCCCATTGCGTGCGCCATGTCGTGCGCTGCATCGAGAAGGGAATTGGCCGGGACGACGCGATCGATCAGGCCGATCTCGGCTGCTTCCTCGGCCAGGATCGTGGTTCCGGTCAGCATGAGTTCGCTGGCCTTGCCGAACCCGACGCGCATGGGGACCAGCTGCGAACTGCCGAGCTCCGGCACGACACCCATCTTGACGAACCTCAAGCTCAGCTTGGCGCCCTCGGCCGCAATCAGATGATCCATGGAGAGCACTTGCGACAGCCCGACACCGATTGCGGGGCCGTTGATCGCGGCGATGACCGGCTTCGACGAGCGCATGAGCTCGACCCAGTCGCGGGTCGCTCCAGCCTCTTCGACGGCACCGTCGAGCTGGTCTTGGAAAACAGCCTGCATGTCCGCCCCGGCGCAGAAGCCACGACCGGCGCCGGTCACCACGATGGCGATGATCGACGGATCCTCGTTGGCAGCGACGACCGCCTCGGTCATCTCTCGTCCCATCGTCCGAGTCCACGCATTGAGGCGCTCTGGGCGGTGCATCGTGATGGTGAAGACACCATCGTCGACCGAGGTCAAGATCTGTTCGTAGGCCATACCCAAGCCTGCAGGCCTCGGCACATGTGGTCCAAGTCGCGACGTTTTCTGTTTCACCGTGTGCCGTACAGTCATGCAAGCGGGCGGCCCAACAAGGTCGAGAGATGTGGAGCAGAGCATGAGCAGTGCAGCACCAGTCGTGGTGGGCGTCGATGGATCGTCGACGTCGATGGCAGCCATGGAACGAGCAACCGAGGTCGCCGCAGGTCTTGCGGCGCCTGTTCACATCGTTGGTGTCGATTCAGGCGCGGATTCGAGCGGCATCGATCGGGCCCTCGACGAGGCGCGTCAACGTGCCGCCGACCGCTTTCCCGACCTCGAGGTCTTCACCGAGAAGATGGCGACGACTCGTATCGGACTCGCGCTTTCGAATCATGCGGCACGAGTCGGCGCTCAGCTCCTGGTGGTCGGCAACCTGCGGGGCAAGGGCTTCCGTCGGCTCATGGGCAGCGTGCCCGACGAGCTCGCCCTCGACGCGCCCTGCGATGTGATGATCGTCAAGACCACCTGAGTCCGGCGCTCGTTCAGACTCAGACGCTGACGGGGAACGACTCGAGACCGCGCAGGTTGATGCGGCCGTTCCAGACCGGATCGCCCGCCACCGTTGCGTGCGGGAATCGCTCCACGAGCGAGGTCAGCGCAACTTGTGCCTCGAGCTTCGCCAACGACGCTCCCAGGCAATAGTGCGCGCCGCTGCCGAAGGCCACATGCTGGCCTGCGGAGGCCCGGCGCAGATCGAGCTGGTCGGCGTCGGCGCCGAACTTCTCAGGATCGCGGTTTGCTGACGCAAGAACGGCGAGCACGAACGCACGAGCAGGAATCTCGACACCGCTGAACTCGATGTCGGTCAGCGCCACCCGTCGAGACATCTGAACCGGGCTGACGTAGCGCAACAGTTCGTCGACGGCGTTGACCGCGACGTCGGGGTCTTCTCGCCAGACCGCAAGCTGCTCCGGGTTACGCATGAGCTCGTAGAAGCCGGTGCCGATGAGGTTCACGGTCGTCTCGTGGCCGGCGATGAACAGCAACGTGATCTGCGCATTGAGCTCGGCGGTCGACAGTCGATCGCCGTCTTCTTCGGCCTCGATCATGCGGGTCAGCAGGTCATCGCCTGGGTTGGCACGCTTCCACTCGATCACCTTGTTGATGTGGGCATCCATGTGAATGCCGGACTCAAATGCAAGCCGCATTTCATCTTCGGAGATGATCGGGTCGATCGCCTTGACCATATGGCCGGACCAGACCTTGATGGTCTCCTTGTCCGCGTCGGGCATGCCGAGCATCTCGGTGATCACATCGAACGGCAGCGGAAACGCGAGCTCAGCGACGATGTCGCCACCGCCATTGGCCGCCACCGTGTCGAGCTGTTCATCGACGAGGCGCTGGATGACCGGGCGCAGCTCTTCGATCGAGCGAGGCGTAAAGGCCTTGGACACGAGTCGGCGAAGCCGTGTGTGGTCGGGCGGGTCGACGTTGAGCATCGACAGGTCGCGCTCGGCCGTCACACCCAACGACTCGGCGACGGCGTCGGCCTGCGCGGCACGTTCGCCTTCGAGGATGTCGGAGTTGCGATCCTCGACGCTCATCGACGGATCGCGCAGCAATTGGAAGCAGTCGTCGTAGCGGAACAGGCCCCAGCGATCGAAGATGTTCTGCACCGGCGCGGCAGCGCGTACCTCGGCATGGTGCGAGTACGGATCCTCCATGTATCCCGGCAACAGCGGGTTGAAGTGGACTGGCGCAGGCTCCGTCGCAGACATCTGGCGAGCGTACTCCTGCGACGTTGCCGGCCCCCGGTCGGGCCTTGCTGTCGAACGCCGCGGCAAGACCGTCTGCGCGCCGCTACTCAGACCGGCAACAACCTGTCGGTGTAAGGTCCCGGCACGGGAAGAGCGGGGCGCGGCTAGATCGCCTCTGGAACGAAAGGCGGCGCCCACATGGGCCTAATCCTGTTGCGCGACCTGCAGTATCGAAAGTGGCGAGTCCTGCTCACGGTCGTGCTGATGGCGATCGTGATGACGCTGCTGTTCATCATGGCGGGGCTCGTTGGACAGTTCAATGCCGAGCCAGAACTGGCCACTCGCTTCGCGGGCGACGACAAGTACTGGGTCGTACCTGCCGGCGCAGGCGGCCCGATCACCAACCCCCAGGCCGTCCCCCGACCGCTGCTTCCGCCTGTTCCCGACGGCGAGGCCGTGCTGTTCCAGCCAAGCCAGCTCGATGGCGAGCGCGTGTTCGTCGCCGGCCGTGACTTCAAGGGACCCAATCACGTCCAGAAGAACCTCGACGAAGGACGCATGCCGGCAGGTCCTGGCGAAGTCGTCGTCGACGCGACGACGGGATT
>CALDGN010000163.1 GCA_937942965.1 uncultured Acidimicrobiales bacterium
GAATCGAGTCGTTCCTCGCGAAGACCTCGAGAGCGAAACGCTGGCGCTCGCATCGCACATTGCTCGTCGCCCGATGTTCGGTCTCACGTTGGCCAAGCAGTCGGTCAACAACTCCCAAGAGGCCATGGGCATGTACACGTCGATCCAGTCGGCGTTCGGCCTGCACCACGTCGCTCACAGCCACAACCGGCTCAAGCACGATGGCTGGTTCATCGACCCCGAAGGGCCTCAGATCATTCGCGACGAAGCCTGACGTCCCGCGCAATCAGGCGCAGGCGAGTCGAAGCATCTCAAGCGGGCCATCTGACGCCGCGCGGTTCGGCACCACCCGGGCCAGTAGCAGTGCACCTTCGAGCGCAGCGATGAAGCCGCTGGCGAACGCATCGGGGTAGAGGTCGCTCTGGAGCTCCCCGGCGGCCTGCCCTTGCTCGACCGTTCGCTCCACCCACGCGCGTTGCCCGTCGAAGAAGGCGCGAATGCGCTTCTGCATTGCAGGCGACGTGTCTTGCCAGTCGGCGGTGAGCGCACCGCACAAGCAGAAGCGCCCCTCGCAACTCGGCGCAGTGAACACGTCGACGTACGCGGCGAGCCGATCGACAGCGTTCGTGTGGTCGAGCTTGTCGACGGCGCCTTCGAACGCCTCGATGTACTGCACGGCCGCGGCGTCGATGAGATCGCTCTTGCGACGGAAGTGATGGTGCAGCGATGGGGCTCGCACGCCGAGCTGTTCCGCGAGCTGCTGGAAGCTGAACGAGGTGCCGTTGGTCTGGATCGCAGTCGTTGCTTCTTGGATGAGCTCGGTTCGCAGATCGCGGCCGGTGGGGCGTGCCATGGGAGAGAGTCTACTAGTAGATAGACTCTCTCAATGTCCACGACTCCCCCGGCCGAAGTGCTCGACCTTGTTGTGGTCGGCGCGGGCATCGCGGGCGTGGCGCTTGCGGACATCGTGCAGAGAGCTGGCCGATCGGTACTCGTGCTCGAAGCTCGTGACCGTGTCGGCGGCCGGCTCCTTGGGCATCGCCACGGCGATGTCCGTTTCGATCTCGGCGCAACCTGGTTCTGGCCCAACGAGCCTCGGGTACAAGCGCTCGCCGCTCGGCTCGGCCTCCGCCTTCACACCCAATACCTCGCTGGCGATGCACTGTTTCACCAACCCGGTTCGGCGCAACGGATCGACGGCAATCCTCTCGACACGACCTCGGGTCGCTTCAGCGACAGCGGCCAGGACCTCGTTGAGTCGCTGGCGAACGAACTCGCCCCACAGACCGTTCGACTCGGCGCTGCCGTGCATCGGATCGCCTACGACGAGTCCAGCCAGCGCCTGGTCGTGTCGCACGGCGCCAACACGACGACCGCCGCCCACGTCGCCCTTGCGGTGCCCCCAGCACTCGCTGCCGCGAAGGTTGCGTTCGAGCATGAACTACCCGAGCGACTGCGCGGTCTGATCGAGGCCACTCCGGTGTGGATGGGCGCAATCGCCAAGGTCGTTGCGATCTACCCGACACCGTTCTGGCGAGCGCACGGTCTTGCCGGAGCCGCGATCAGCCACCTCGGCCCAATGCGCGAGATCCACGACATGAGCGGACCCAACGGAAGCCCGGCTGCGCTGTTCGGCTTCGCTCCGGGCCAGGTCGGCGAACCGACGGCGACGGCGGAAGCCTGCCTGGCCCAGCTGGTCGAACTGTTCGGACCCGAAGCCGCGGAGCCGAGCGAGCTCGTGGTGCACGACTGGCGGGCCGAGCCGTGGACGTCCCCACCAGGCGTCGAGCGACTGACGGCGTACCAGCTGTTCGGCCACGATCTGTTCGCCCAACCCGCGTTCGACGGGCGCCTGCACTGGTGCTCGACCGAAACCGCAACCGAAGCACCCGGACATATCGAAGGCGCCCTCGCCGCAGCCGAACGAGCTGCCCACTCCATCCTCGACACGAAAGCAGTCTGATGACCACCCCGACCTTGACCGAGCTCTTGGCCGAGTACGACCGCTCGATCGCCTGGACCCGTGCGCTGCACGCCGACCTGACACCAGACGAGATCGTGTGGCGCCTGCACGAGGAGTCGTCAGCGATCGGCTGGCACCTTGGCCACCAAGCAGCGGTCGCCCACTTCATGGTCCGCAACCTCACTGCGGCCGAACCCAGCCCCGACCCAGAGCTCGATGGCTTGATGGATTCAGCGACCGCTGAAGCAGCTCGAGGCGACCTCCCCGAGGTCGACCGACTGCTCGACTACCGCGATGCGATCGCGGAGCGTGTCCGGTTCCGCATCGGTCAGATCGACGGAGGCAGTGTTGGCGCCCCAGCTCAGCTGCGCATCATTGCGGCCACGCTGATGACCGCCGTCGTCAACCACGAGTACCAACACAGCAAGTGGATCGGCGAAGTTCGGGCCGAGGCGCACGGCAAAGAGGTCCCGCCGCTCCCCCAGTCGGACTTGCTCTCCGTCATCGACGGCTACTGCGTACTGCGTTAGCCGAGGTCGTAGCTGGCGGTCGTGCAGCCGACGGCGAAGATCGGGATCGGCTCGTAGTGATGCACCGATCCGACCGATCCCGCAGCCGCACCGCTGACGGTGATGAACGTGCGGATCTCGAAACCGCCTTGGCCCGCGTCGGCATAGACCTGAGCGTCGTCGTAGTCGAGGAGCGCGTCGCGGTCGTTGCGGGCCCAGCGATCGAGGAAGTCTTGGTCCCAGGCCTCGTTGATCTTGCCGCTGTCCGGAGTGGCCGGCCAATGTGAGATGCCGCCGGTGCCGACGAGTGCGATGCGCTCGGGCACCGCGTCGGCGGCTCGACGAAGAGCTTCGCCGAACGCGTAGGCGCGGTGCAGCGGGGTGAGCGGTGGGCCCTGACAGTTGATGTTTACCGGGATGACCGGCAGATCGAAGTTCGGGGTGAGGAACGACAGCGGCACGGCGATGCCGTGGTCGAAAAGCCATTCTTCGGCATAGGCGACGTCGACGGTCTGCATGACTTCGCGGATGAGCCGCTCGCTCAGGTTCCGGTCGCCGGGTGCTTCAAACTTGTCGATGCCGAGCCAGGCTGGGTCTTCGATCGGGCCGTTGTAGAAGTCGGCCATGCCGATGGCGAACGTCGGCATGTTGTTCATGAAGAAGTTGGCGAAGTGCTCGGCGGCGATCACGATCAGCGCATCGGGTTCGGTGGCTTCGATGGCGGCGCGCTGGTCGTCCATGGCGGCGTAGAGCGCGTCTTTTGCGGCGGGATCGGCCTGGTCGGCGCGGCCGCGAATTCCGGGTGCGTGGCTGCAGACACCTGCGTAGACGAGTGGCATGGTTCCTCCTCTGACGAACGGGTGTCAGGCACCGTTCGTTTCATCATTGTCGTTCTGTTGGCGAAGTCGGGCGTTGTGGGCGTCGACACCCTCGTAGCCGGTCATCGCATAGACGCCTTCACGGACCGGGCCGTGCTCGTCGATGCCATCACGCATGCGCTGCAGGTAGTCGGCCCATTCGATCTGATGGAACGCAGCGAAGTGCATCAGGATCTGGCCGTTCACGCCCAGGTGGAACAACTTGCCGATGTCGGGCGCGGTGAGCGCCTCGACTTCTTCGTCGGTGAGCGTGAACCCGTCGAGCGACGCGTGCCGATCGGCCGTGTAGGCCTGCTGCACCGCCGGACTGCGATTCAGCTCATAGAGAAACTTCTGGACGTAATACAGGCTCATGGCGTACTACCCGCCGAGCTTCGGCACGTTGTGGTGGCCGAAGCTGACGGCGATGTTCTTCGTTTCCATATAGAAGTCGAAGCTCCAGTCTCCCCCGTCGCGACCGATGCCGCTCGACTTGGTGCCACCGAACGGAGTCGGGAGATGCCGCACGTTCTGCGAGTTGACCCAGATCATGCCGGCCTCGAGTGCATGGGCGACCCGGTGGGCGCGGCCGACGTCGGCGGTCCAGAGGTAGCCAGCGAGGCCGTAGGGCACGTCGTTGGCGATGCGGATTGCGTCGGCTTCGTCGAAGAACGGGATGGCGGTGAGCATCGGGCCGAAGATCTCTTCTTGGGCAATGCGCATGTCATTGGTTGCACCGGTGAACAGCGCGGGCGCAACCCAGTTGCCGCCCTCGGGGGCGTCGGCCCATTCGGCGCCACGGATGACGGTGGCGCCGTCGGCCTCGGCGATGTCGACGTAGCTGCAGACCTTGTCGTGGTGACGAGGATGGATGAGCGGGCCAATGATCGAGGTCGGATCGAGCGGGTGACCGACCGGAACGTTCTTCATCTTGGAGGCGATCATCTCGGTGACCTGGTCGTAGACCGTGTCCTGGATGAGCACTCGGCTTGAACTTGTACACCGCTCGCCGTTCAAGCTGTAGATCATGAACACCGCGGCGTCGACGGCACGTTCGAGGTCCGCGTCGTCGAAGATGATGACCGGGTTCTTGCCGCCGAGTTCGAAGTGGACCCGCTTGAGCGTCGGGGCACCTTGGGCTTGGATCATCGAGCCGGTCGCCGACTCGCCGACGAAGGCGATGGCCTTGATGTCGGGGTGCTCGGTCAGCGACTTGCCGGCAGTTTCACCGAGGCCATGCACGGTGTTGAGCACGCCAGCGGGCAGGCCCGCTTCGAGTGCGATTTCGCTCAGCATCGCTGCAGTGAACGGGGACCACTCGGCGGGCTTGTGCACGACCGTGCAACCGGCGGCGAGTGCGGGGGCGATCTTCCAGGTCGACAACATGAACGGCGTGTTCCACGGCGTGATGACGCCGACCGGTCCGATCGGGTGCCGGGTCGTGTAGTTCACGTGGTCCGGCGTCGGGAGCGATTGCCCGTCGTTGGCGCCGGGCGCTTGGTCGGCGAAGAAGCGGAAGTTGGCGGCCCCTCGCAGCGCGGCGTGCGACATCCACCGCATCGTCTGGCCAGTGTCGACGCATTCGGTGACGGCGATGTCGTGGGCGTGTTCCTCGATGAGGTCGGCGACACGGTGCAGCACCCGCTTGCGTTCGGCGCCCGGCGTGCTTCCCCATTCGACGAAGGCGGCCGCGGCGGCTTTGGCTGCGGCGTCGACGTCGGCGGCATCACCACTGGCCACGTCGCCAAGGTGCATGCCGTCGATCGGCGATTGATTGGCGAACGTCTCGCCGGAGATGCTGGGGACCTTTTCGCCGTTAATGAGGTGCAGCAGTGGCGCGTCGGCGAAGCGTTGCAGGCTCGCCTGCGCGGCGGCGACGTTCTCGTCCATCGTGTGATTGTCGGCCATCAGTTCTCCTCGAGCTGCGCCTGGAGGCGAGCACGGACGTGGTTGCGGTTGATGCGGGACTCGGGGTCGATCTCGTTGAGTTCGATCGACCACATGATTGCGAGCGGGCTCGATTCCGTTGCGAGCTGGGTTTCGGCGGCGTCGAGGAGCTGCTCGATGAAGGACTGTTTCGCCTCGGCGTCGCGCCCGCGACCGATACGGCAGTGGATGGCGACGAAGGCGAAGTCCGGGTTGCGATCGGCGACTGCGTAGTGAGTTCGCTCGGCGGCACGGGTCCTGTGACCGTCGGCAGGCGGCAGGCCGTGCGCGAGCGCGGCCTCGTGCACGGCGACGACGAGCGCGTCGATGTCGTGGTGCTCAGCGACGTTGGCCGAGTACTCGATCGTCACGTGGGGCATGAGGTGCTCCTCGCCTGGGCGGATGCGGATGTCGTCGAATGCGGCATTGCTCGAACTGTTTAACATGTGTACTATCGTCCCGCAACACGATCTGTGGACATTTGACGCCACCTCGTGGCTACAGATGTCCAAATTTCGCCGGGAGGCCGAGGATGAAGCTGCTGACGTACTCGATCGATGGAGCCGCAAGCTTCGGGCTGCTCGACGCGGCCGGGACCGGCATTGTCGACCTCGGGCGACGGATGGGCGGCATCGACGACCTCGGCGCATTGATCGCATCTGGCCAACTCGACGAGGCCGCAGCGTTCGCCGGTGAGCCCGCTGACCATGCGCTCGCGGATGTCACCTACGAACGGCTCCTCCCCTGGCCCGGCAAGATCTTCTGCATCGGCGTGAACTACGGCGGCCGAGCCGACGAGTACGCAGACAAGAGCGATGCCGCCTATCCGTCAGTGTTCGTCCGCTTCCCCGAC
>CALDGN010000164.1 GCA_937942965.1 uncultured Acidimicrobiales bacterium
CCGTCGACGAGCCGTAGAACTGGACCATGCGGTCGTTGACCGGGTTCCGAAGGCCGACGCCGAGGTCATCGACGAACCGATCGAGGTCGTCATTGAGTGCCGCCAACAGGTCCGGGGCAACCGCTCCCTCAACGATGACCGCTCCATCGCGATTGAGAATCTTGCTCACCGCCGACGCACTTGCATCGGCACCGTTCACTCGCTGCAGCTCAGGCATCGCCGCTCCCTTCCTTCCACAACCGACCCTAGTTGTGGTCGTGCGACGAGCACTGAGCGGCGTGCGGCCGATGTTGTGGGCGCAAGCAAACAACTCGGTTGACGAGCCGGCCGAAGGCCGAGTGGCGCCCACGGAGGGAATCGAACCCCCGGCCTAGGACTTAGGAGGTCCCCGCTCTATCCGACTGAGCTACGTGGGCAGGCTTGCCTGCGAGCAGGCGAGGTCGCCAGCGTAGCGATCAGAGTGGGGGAGCGATCTCGTTTACGAAGTCGCCGAACGCATCGACGACGGGCGCCATCAGACCGCCAAAGAAGTGGTCGGCGCCACCGATCGTCACCGACGTCGCGTTCGTCCACGACTCGAGCTGCGGTTCGATGATGTCGGGCGACGCGAACTGGTCGACTTCGCCGATGACGAAGCGCTTCGGCGCCTCGCTCGTGCGGGCCGACATCTCCGCCGGGTCGACGACACGCAGCACCGCTGCGGCCAGGAACCAGCCGTCGATCCGATCGTCGTCGACAGCGAGCGAGACGTCGGCGCCGAAGGACCAACCTCCGGCCACGAGCGGCACGCCCGGCGCTGCGGCCGCGAGCGCGTCGATCGCTGCGGCGACGTCGAGTCGCTCGGCCTTGCCGTGGTCGTGGGTGCCGGTGGAGCGGCCGACGCCTCGGAAGTTGAAGCGCACGCCTGCCATGCCGAGATCGCCCAGTGCCCGAAACAGCGCGGCGGGCACGGGCGTGTACATGTCGCCGCCGTGCTGGGGGTGGGGGTGGCAGATCACCATCGCCGCTCGGGGCGCAGCCTCGGGCATGAAGAGCTCGGCCTGCAGTTCTTCGCCGTCGCTGGTGGTCAGCGTGATCGCTTCGGTCATGGCTGCGACGTTAGGCGCCCCGCAAAACTCGGCCATCGTCAACGACCTCACGGCGTACCGTTTCGCATGGCGCATCCGACTTGGCCCCTTTTCGACGTTGCCGTCCGTACCCCGATGGTCGAGCTGCGGCTCGCGACCGAAGCCGAGTGGACTGACCTTGTCGGCAACATCTCGCCAGCGATCTATGAGCGCACCGGCGTCATGCCGTTCAGCCGTGACTGGCCGTCGTCGCCGCCGTCTGAGGCGATGCAGCACCGCTGGCGCTCCCTCGCAAACTGGACCGCCGACAGTTGGCAGTTCCAGGCGACCGTGTTCGTCGACGATCGACCCGTCGGAGTGCAAGGCATGTGGGCCGACCGGTTCGGAGCGCTCCGCTCGGTCGGCACCGGCTCGTGGCTTCTCCCCGAAGCCCAGGGCCGCGGCATCGGCCGCGAGATGCGCATCGCCATCCTTCATCTCGCCTTCGCCGGGCTCGGCGCGCTCGAAGCCAAGAGCCAGACCCGCGTCGGCAACGCCGCATCGAACGCGATCTCCGAAGCGCTCGGCTACGAGACAACCCACCGCGACCACTTCTTGTTCGGCGACGAACGGGCCGAGCAGTTCAACATGCTCATGCGCCGGGTGGACTGGGAGCAGCATCTGCTCCATCGACGCGACGACATCACCATCGACGGGCTTGAACCGGTCCTCGACTGGTTCATCGCCCCAACGAGAGACGCCTGACCGGTCGGACGAAATCTGTGCACTTTGCACGCTCAGAGCGGGGGAATCGCACACATTTGCCCCGACGACGCCCTTGAGTAGCTCGGCGGCGGGTCGTCGGGCATGACAATCCTCATACCGAAGTCGTGACGTCGCTCAGTACCGGGATTGCGCCGATTCCCGCACGATCGGTACATGACACAGGAACCATGCATTCGCCTCCGGGGCGTAACCAAGACGTTCGGCAGCGGCGCCGAGGCGAAGCAAGCCGTCGGCGGCCTCGACCTTGACATCGGCACCGGCGAGATCGTCGCCCTGCTCGGCCCCAACGGCGCCGGCAAGACCACGACGCTCGACATGGTGCTCGGCTTCACCGAACCAACGAGCGGCACCATCGAAGTGTTCGGCCAATCTCCGATCGGCGCCGTGCGGGCCGGTCGAGTCTCGGCCGTGCTCCAGACCGGCGGGCTGCTCCGTGACCTGAAGGTCGCCGAGACGATCGAACTCGTCGCCTCGATCCACGACGCACCGCTTCGCACCGCCGAAGTGATCGAACGTGCCGGCCTGGAAGCCATCGCCAACAACAAGGTGCAGACCTGCTCCGGTGGCGAACAGCAGCGACTGCGGTTCGCACTCGCACTGCTGGCCGACCCTGACCTGCTCATCCTCGACGAGCCAACGGCCGGCATGGATGTCCAGGCCCGCCACGACTTCTGGACCGCCATGCGGGCCGAAGCCGACCGGGGTCGCACCATCGTCTTCGCTACCCACTACCTGCAAGAGGCCGAGGACTTCGCCGAGCGCACCGTGCTGGTCGCCAACGGACGCCTTGTCGCAGACGGCCCGACCGAGCAGGTCCGCCGCCGGGCCGCCGGTCGCCGACTCGCCGCCCGCTTCGGCGCCGACGCGATCGAGTCCGCCGCATCGACGCTGCAGGCACTGCCGCAGGCGTTCCACTTCGAACGCCAGGGCGACCGCCTGATCGTCGAGTCCGCCGACTCTGACGACATCGCCCGCCTGGTCCTCGGCGACCTCGGCGGCTTCGACCTCGAAATCGAACCGGCCTCGCTCGAACGGGCCTTCATCCAACTGACCGCCGACAGCGACATCGACCACGACCTCACCGAACACGACGCCACCAACCAGACCGCAGGGAGCCCATCATGAACACCACCTACTACCGCCTCGAACTCCGCCGGCTCCGTCGTGACCCGGTCACCCTGTTCTTCACGGTCGGTCTTCCGGCCTTCTTCTACCTGATCTTCGGCGCACAACCCGAGTACGCAGACGACGCAGTTCGCGACGGCAACGTGGCAATGTGGATCATGATCGCAATGGCCGGGTACGGCGCGATGACCGCAACCACCGGCATCGGTGGCGCCGCCGCACTCGAACGGATGCAGGGCTGGTCTCGCCAACTCGGGCTCACGCCGCTTCGTGACCACGAGTACGTCGGCATCAAGGCCGCGACGGCCGTGACGGTCGCCGCCATCCCGATCGCCTTCGTCTTCGCCATCGGCGCCGTCACCGGCGCCCGGGCACCGCTCCACGTATGGGCATTCTCCGCACTCGCCCTGATCCTCGGCGCAACGATCTTTGCTCTCTACGGCCTGTCGTTCGGTCTTGCCTTCCGCTCCGAAGCTGCGGTCAGCGCCGCCGGCGGCTCGCTCGTCGTGCTGTCATTCCTCGGCAACATCTTCATCCCGCTCACCGGCTGGCAGCTCACCCTCGCCAAGTTCACGCCGCTCTACGGCTACATCTCGCTGGCCCGACGGGCCCTCACCGGAGGAGCAACGCTCGACCCGAACACCGGCGACCTCATCGACGAACCGCTCTGGCAGGTCCTGGCCAACGTGAGCTTCTGGACCATCTTCCTCGGCGTACTTGCAACGTGGCTCGTGCGCCGGGGTCGTGGACGCCAATGAGCATGGACCTCGCTGGGGACACCCGGATGGCGACCCGCATCGGGTACGTCGCCGCCAACCTCTGGCTGTTCTTCCTGCTGTTCCCGCTGCTGTCGACGCTGGCGTCGAACATCAGCGACCAACGCAAGACCGGCGCCGTCATCATCCTCGCGTTGTTCGCCGTAGCTCACTCGCTCGGCTACCGGGCGATGATCCGCAAGGAGCTCGGCCTGGTCTCCGACGCCGAACTCGATCGACGCGGATGGCTGGCCTCGCACCAAAGCGAAATCTGGTTCGCTGCCATGGCGATCTTGACGGCGCTCGGCGTCATCGTCGGAAGCTGGCCGATGCTCGGCGTAGCGCCGTTCCTCGTCTCCTACGGCGTCTTCCACTTCGGCTGGCGCACGGCCGCTGCGATTTTCGCCGCAACGTTCGTCGCCGTGGTCATCCCGCCCGCCATCGCTGGCGTGCTCGATGAGCTGTGGTTCTTCCCGATCATCGTCGCCAGTGTCGGTGCCGGTACCGCGTTGGTCGGCTTCTCTGAAGAACGTGGCGCCGAGCGGGCAGCGTTCGAGAAGCAGCTGGCGCTGAGCGAAGAGCGCCAGCGTGTCGCCCGAGATGTCCACGACGTGCTCGGCCACAGCCTGACCGCTGTCATCCTCAAAGGTCAGGTCATCACGCGCATGCTCGACCGGATCGACCCGGCCGACGAAGGCAGCCAGCAGCTGCTCACCTCGGCCCAGGACCAGCTCGCCGAACTCGATGCCGTCAGCCGACGGGCACTGGCCGAGATCCGGTCGACCGTCGGTGGTCTGCGTTCGGCCGACCTCGGCGACGAGATCACGGCCGCCCGTGCCGTGCTCGCCGATGCCGGTGTCACTCTGACCGTGACCGGCGACGCCGCAGACGTGACCGGCGGGTTGCGCCCAGTGCTGGGTTGGGTCGTGCGCGAAGCCGTCACCAATGTGGTCCGCCATGCCCGAGCGAAGAACTGCGAGATTGCGCTCCGTGCGAACGACAATGCAACGGTGTTGCAGGTGAGCGATGACGGCGTCGGCCTGTCCGGCGACGAAGGCAACGGCCTGACGGGACTGCGCGAGAGGGTCGCTGCCGCCGGTGCCGAACTGCGCGTCGGCCCAGGCACCAGCGGCGGAACGCTGGTCGAGGTCATTCAGTGAGCGGTGGTTCAGTGAGCACAGACGCTCCCATCCGGCTGCTACTCGCCGACGACCAGGCGCTCGTTCGCGGCGCGCTCGCTGCGCTACTCGGCCTGGAACCTGACCTCGAAATCGTGGCCGAAGTCGGGCGAGGCGACGAGGTACTCGACGCCGTCCGAGCCAACCAGATCGATGTTGCCCTGCTCGACATCGAAATGCCCGGCCTCGACGGCATCGCCGTCGTCGAACAACTCGCCACCGAGGCCCCTGACGTCCGCTGCCTCATCGTCACCACCTTCGGCCGTCC
>CALDGN010000165.1 GCA_937942965.1 uncultured Acidimicrobiales bacterium
GTCGCTCATCGCGCCCGCGACTCCGGCAATGCGCAGGGCGCGGTTGACCTCGGCGTCGGCCTCGTCGACACCGTTCACGCCGATGATGACCAACGACTCGACCTGGGAGAAGACCGCCCGCAACATGCCTGCGAGCGGCGCAGTCGTGGCCCCCGGCAGGTACCAAATGACGGGGCCGAACGATGCGAGCGCGTCGGCGAGGTCTGGACGATGGGTGGCGGCGCGGGCGACCTCGGCTTCGTCGTGGAAGCTGCGCAACCGAGCGACGACATCACGGTGCACCTGGACCACTGATGCCGCAAAGCCCCCTGCGTCCACAATCGCATCGAGGCCCTGCTGGCTCACGTTCGACAACTCACCAACGCTGGCGGCAAGCGCCTGCTCGGTGGCGTGATGATCACGGAC
The DNA here is from genome assembly GCA_937942965.1 of uncultured Acidimicrobiales bacterium. Lineage (GTDB taxonomy): Bacteria > Actinomycetota > Acidimicrobiia > Acidimicrobiales > UBA10347 > UBA10347. Next base: position 406 of record CALDGN010000165.1, read on the forward strand.
GCGGACAAACTCGCGTGGCTCCTCGGCCAACGTGCGCCGAACTGCTGCCGCCAATACGGGATTCGTCAACGGCCGCTTGCCGCGGAGCTGACCGACGGCCAACAACTGCGCCAGACGAAAGGGCGTGAGGAAGTTGACGTTCGCAATCCCCGAGCCAGAAGATCCCTCGGCGACAACGGCGCCGCTGCCCAACAGCCGGCGAGCCGCGAGGCCAGCAAAGTTCGACGGAACGACCACTGTCACCGGCGCAAGTGCGCGCCCTTGCTTGGCCATCGCGATCGCATCGGCCAGCGCTTGGCTGGCCGCGCGCCCGTATGGCCTGACGAGGACCCGAGTCACACCGTCAACTTACGCGCCCGGTGTGACAGTCGTTCGGCTTCGCCTCACTTACCGAGACGGCGGTTCTCTGCGGAAAGCTAGATCCCGACGACGGAGACCGATCGATAGTTTGCGGCGAGACGGTTGAGATCGGCTTCGTCCCCAGTGATCACAACACCTCGGCCGTGCTCGGCAGCCGCAGCCACACAGTGCGCGTCGATGATGTCTTCGCTGCCCGCACCGGCTCCGAGAAGGACACCACCAACCAACCGAGCAAAACTCCGATCGGTATCCCGAACCAGAATCGATCCCTCTCGGCCCAACGTCGTGTCGACAGAACTACTCAACCGCGAACCTCGGTACAGCTCGGCAAGCACGACAGCCGGAACGACCACCTCGCGACCGTTTCGTTGAGCCGACCGCAAAGCCGCCTTGACCACTTCGAACTTGCTCCCCGAACGATCGCTCAACGCTGACATCGCTTCTGCATCAAGCACCAGCTTGGTCATGCCAACAACTCGTCGAACCGTGCGACGAGTGTGTCGTCAGCGGGCCCTGTCTCCGCTTCGAGTTCGTCGAGGAACTCGCCAAGCTTGCGCTGACGTCGTTGCACTTCGACCGCAGAACGAAGCGCCTGGTTGACCTGCATCGAAAGGGGCTCACTTGAACGCTCGAGCTCGCGGGCAATGTCCTCATCGATTGAGACTGAGATCTTGCGCTTCGTCGTCGTCATACCCGAAGACTACCAAAGTAGGACGTGACTGTCATCGGACCATGGGCGGGGAGGGTGGGGATTGTGGGTTTGACTTGCGAGGATGGCCCGATGGCTTCGATGCTGCGCCCGTTTACGGGGTACCTCCCCACGTCGTCACATGGCGCTCGTGTCGTCGGTCCGCCCAAGGCGCTGCTTGAGCCATCCAGGCGCGACGCCAATGCCGACGACCCGCTGAGCTTCCGGCACTCGGTCGGCCGAGGTGCCGGGCCATCGAACGACGACGCCCTTGAGTGGCTCCGCGCAACCGCCAACGAAGGCGCACTCACCCCGATCGAGGACACGCTCGTCGTGCACTCGGCGACACGAGCTGGCCGCACCTCGCTCGGCGTGCTCGGCGACGTCTCGGTCGCGGCCTATGACCGCGGCGAGATCAAGGCCCACGAGAAGACGATCGCGAACACCGAGCAGAAGATGGTCGGCTACATGGTCCTGTCCCGACTGCTCGGCAATCCCGTCGTGGTCGCTCACCGTCCCAATGCCGACTTCGCCGCCGGGCTGCGGGCCCACTCGGCCGGACCTGCCGACATCGATTTCGAAGCCATCGACGGCACACGCCATCAGCTGTGGACGGTCACCGGCGACGCCGCCACCGACCTCGCCAACACGATGACCGAGGAGCTCTACATCGCCGACGGACACCATCGGCTCGAAGCGGCACGGCTGCTCGCTCGCACCGAGCAGAGAACCGACGCCTGGATCCCAGCCGGCCTCTATGCCGAAGACGAGTTCGACGTGTGGGCCTTCGCCCGCGGCGTGCGCGACGCGCCGCTCACTGGCGACGCCCTGATCACCGAACTCCAGTCCGCATTCCAGCTCGACGAAGTCACCGACGCGCTGCCACGCCCGCCAGCCCGAGGCACCTTTGGCGCTCGTATCGACGGGCGCAGCTTCATCCTCACCGTTCCCGAGGACAAGATCTCAGGCGACGCGCACGATCGCCTCGATGTGAACCTGTTGCAGACGTGGATTCTCGAACCCTTGCTCGGGATCAGCGATCCGCGACGCGACGGTCGGCTCGACGTCACCGCCGACTCATCCGACGACGCGCACGAACCCGACCTCTACGACGCCTGGTTCCTGCCGTATCCGACCGCAGCGGGCGACGTCATGGCCGTCGCCGACCTCGGCCGCACGATGCCGCCGAAGTCAACGTTCTTCTTGCCGAAGCTCCCCGGCGGGATCATGATCCGCCCGTTGTAACGGCAGCCTGCCCTGCGATTAGTCGCGGCCGAAAAGGCCGCCGGCGATATCGCCGATCGGGCTTCCGCCACCCGAGTTGCCGGTGCCGATCGCAGCGCCGATGAAGCTGAGGAACTCGTTCGGGTTACGGGTCTGGACCAGCACCTGGCCGGGGCCGGTGAAGTCGAAGACAAGACCCTCGCCGCTCTTGAACGTCTGCACGAGGCCGCCGGTGACCTTACGTAGGTTCATGGTGACGGATTCTTCGTAGGCAACCATGTGGCCGGTGTCGAGCGTGATGGTCTGGCCTGGCGCCAGGTCCCACGCCTCGATCGCGCCGTAGGCAGCGACGACCATCGGCCCGTACCCCTCGGCCCGCAGGATGAAGCCGCCCTCGGAGCCGAACATGTTCTTGAAGCCGCCCCACTTGGCGTCGACGCTCACGTCGATGTCGCTGGCGAGCCACGAGCCCTTCTGCACGAACCAGGGCTTGCCCTGCTCAACGTTGATCACGTGGGTGTCTCCAGGAAGACGAGCCGCCACGTCGATCCAGCCACCTTCAGGAGGTGCGGTGTAGGTCGTGAGGAAGAACGACTCGCCGCCGAGCGCCGCCCGCTTGAGCGACTTCATGACGCCGCCCTCGGCCTTGGCCTCGACCTGCACCGTTGGGATGGTGGCCATGAGGGCGCCGGCTTCGGCGCGGACCTTTTCATTCGAGCTCATCATGATTCGGGCAACGCCGAATGCGGGACCTTGTCGAACGGTGACTTCCATGATCTGTTCCTCTTCCGCCTTGTGATGGCCGAGGCACGGCCATCAAGATTGTGGCCACGACGGTAGTGCACGCCAACGGTTACATCGAGGCGCTGCTGGCTCTGCGGCGAGGCCCACAGAACGTTGGAATTGCAGGGTCCGCGAGAGTGTCACACCCCTGCTTTACCGTCGTCTCTATGCGGATCCTGCACACAAGCGACTGGCACCTGGGGCGCTCCTTTGGCGACCACCGGCTGCTGGACCAGCAGGCGCTGTTCATCGACTGGCTCGTCGATGTTGTGCGAACCGAGTCGATCGACCTCGTGGTCATCGCCGGCGATCTGTATGACCGGTCGGTGCCTCCCGCCGACGCGGTCGAACTTTTCCACTCGGCATTGCGTCGTTTGCTCGGGACGGGCGCCGATGTTGCGGCGATCGCCGGCAACCACGACAGCGCCGAACGCATCGGCAGCGTCGATGGGCTGTTGACCCCCGGCTTGTTGCTTCGGGGTGGCTATGGCCATGCCGCCCAGGTCGATCTGCGCCACTACGACGACGGGCCGCTGGCGATCATCGCGGTGCCGTTCCTGGATCCTGCGTTCGCTCCGGTGTTGCCGGTTTCCGGTGACAACTCACTGAGCGGCACGGCACCTCGTCGAGCTACCCACGAGTCGGTGTTGCAGACCGCCGTCGACCAAGCCCGCCAGGCCATCGCTCCCGGCGTGCGCACCCTCGCAATCGCCCATGCCTTCGTCACCGGCGCTGAGCCCAGCGCTTCGGAACGAAGCCTCGCCGTCGGCGACGCAGGCATGGTCTCATCGGCCGTCTTCCACGACCTCGACTATGTCGCCCTGGGTCACTTGCATCGCGCCCAAATCGTCGGTGGCGACGAGCGCATCCGCTACTCGGGTTCGCCGCTCGCCTACTCGTTTGGCGAGACGGCCCAAAAAGAAGTCGTGCTCATCGAGCTCGACGACGACGGCGACGCACGCTGCAAGCCCATCCCGGTCGATGTCGGACGCACCGTCACGACGATCCGGGGCACGCTCGATGAGCTGCTCTGCGGTGACCCCAATCGCGACGACTGGGTTCGTGTCGAGCTGACCAACGCCCATCCCGTTGCCGATGCGCATCGTCGCCTGCGCGATCACTTCCCGCACATGGTTGAGATCAGCCGTTCGGCCACCACGATCTCGGATACGCCTCGGCTCACGGCACAGGCTGCCCGTCAACGTTCGAGTGCCGAACTCGCGATCGAGTTCCTGCACACCGTCGACGACACGGTCGACGACGACGACATCGCCCTCGTCCACGATGCCCTGCACCGAGCGCGCACGGCCTCGTGATCGCTCACTCGTGAGACCCCGGCACCTATGAGACCGTTACGACTGTCGATGACGGCGTTTGGTCCCTACGCGGGGACCGAAGTCGTCGATTTCACGACCTTGGCCGATCTGGGCCTATTCGCCGTTGCGGGCAAGAACGGCTCCGGCAAGACCACGATCTTCGACGGGCTCTACTTCGCGTTGTACGGCTCGTTGCCCGGGCGACGATCGAGCTACTGGCGATTGCGTTCCGACCATGCCGCCCCCGACATCGAGTGTCGGGTCGAGTTCGACTTCATCGCTCATGGACAGCATTGGCGCATCGAACGCTTCCCCAAGCAAGAGACCGCCAAGCGGCGCGGCACGGGTCGCACCGAGCGCCAACAGCGCGCATCGTTGGCCGTCGTCGACGGCGACGTTGTCACGGTGGCCATGAACCGGGTCAGCGACGTCAACGCTCGATGCAAGGAACTCGTCGGGCTCAGCGGACCCCAGTTCGAGCGCGTCGCCCTGCTCCCGCAGGGTGAGTTCAGTCGCCTGCTTCGCGAGTCCGGCACCGAACGCCGTGAGCTGCTGCGGGCACTGTTCTCGTCCGACGTGTTCGGCGAAGCCACCAGCCTGTTGACGACCGATGCTGCCCAGGCCGTGGCGTCGGGCGCTGCCCGCATGACCGAACTTGACCGCCGGATCGAGCACCTCGCCGATCAGGTGACCGAACTCCTCGGCGACACGGCCGCCGTCGAAGCACCCAGCCCCGACCAGACCAGTGCGGACGAGTTGCGGGCGCGTATCGAACAGCACCTCGTTGACCGTGTCGAGCCGCTCGCGATCCGCGTCGAACAGCTCCGGGCTGCGGCCGAACAGGCAACGGTCAACCTCGAACAGGGCCGCAGCCTCGCCGCACGAATCGCCGAACGCGACCAGGTCGTCCAGGCGGTCGAACAACACCAGCAGCACCAAGCGGACCACGAACGCGACCTCGCTCGCCTCACCCGTGCTCGCGCCGCGATTCCGGTGGTCGACATCGCGGGTGTTGTCGAGAACCAGCACCAAGCCCTCGCCACCATCGAATCCCGGATCAGCATCGGCAACCGCGCTGTTCGCGACAGCCTCGACCGCGCCGGTTGTGTCGACACAGTGCCGGCAACCATCGACGACGCCGACCTGCTTACCGAGCGCCTCGATGCTGACTTCGAGATGCTCAACGCACAGGTCGACGCGGCCGCTCGTGCTACCAAGCTCACGAACGATGTCCAGGGACTCGAACGCGACCGAGCCCGGCTCGAACAGTCCGAGCGCACGGCCGACCAAGACCGAATCGCCGCTGCCGAACAACGTCAGAACACCGAATCCGAGCTGCTCGGTTTGGCCGAAGACAACGACCTCGCCGAAAAACAGCGGCTGCTCGACGATGCTCGACGCCGCCGCGACCAGCGCCACGCGCTTCACCAACTCGACGAGGCCCACGGCCAGGCGCGTGAGCGCCTGCAATCGTGCACGCAGGGAGCAACCAGGCTCGACGATCGCATCCGCGATGCTGAACACGCGCAGGTCAACCAGCAACGACTCAACGAAGCCGCCCGCGCCGCCGCTGACCGGTTGGCGCTGCTGACCCGCCGTCGCGAACTCGCAGAACAGTCGGCCGCGCTGGTGGCCCGCCTCGACGATGTGCGTCGACGCCACCTCGAAGCCCAACGAGCGAGCGATGCAATCTTCGATGCGTTCGTTCGCGGCACCGCGGGCCGGTTGGCCGAGTCGCTGACCGAGGGTGAGCCATGCGCCGTCTGCGGCGCGCTTGAACATCCGGCACCGGCACCCCCTGCCGACGATGCGGTGACTCAATCGCAAGTCACCGCCGCTCGCACCCAGGCCGAAGATCTCGCTCGCACCCGAGGCGACCTCGAGAACGAACTCGAGCGACTGCTCGGCGAAGACACCGGCCTCGGCGACGCAACGCCGACCGAGCTTGAGGATTTGATCGAGTCAGCAACCGCGGCCGCGATCGAGACTGACAACGCGGCCAACGACAACCATCGACGCGCCTCGACGCTCGATGCGTCGCGCCAAGAACGCAACAGCCTCAACCAACTTGCCACCGAGATCACCCAGGCCGTCGCAACGGTCGACGAAGAACGCAACCAGCTGATCGGCGCCCTTGGCGACGGCGCTCGCTCGTCGCTCGACGAGATGGACGAACTCGTTGCAGCTGCAACGCAATCCTTCCGATCCGCGCAACAAGCCGAGCAACGACGCCGCGTGCTCGGAAATGAGCTCGAAGCGCTCGACCGGCGGATCGAAACCATCGACCTCGCCCGGCTCGACCTGCAACGTCAACGGGCCGCGATCGACAGCGAACTCGCCGCACGCATCCGAGACCTTGATCAGGTGCGGGCCGAGCTCCCCCGAGACATCCCCGTCGCTTCACTGCGCGGCCGCCTGAACGCAGTGCTCTCGGCACGCTCCGAGCTGAGCCGGCTCAAGAGCGCCTTCACCGAACGAGCGAGCATGGCCGACGCGGTTCGCCGAGCCGAGCTGACGCTGCGCGAAAAGCTTCTGCCGTCTCCGTTCGACTCGATCACTGCCGCTCAATCAGCGTTCCTTGAGACCGAGGTCATCGCCCTTCTCGACAGCTCGACCGCGGCACACACCGCGCAGGGCGACCGGCTCCAAGGCCAGCTCCGAGCGCTCGGCGATCTACCCCCGGCGGCGCCCGATGTGCATGCACTCGAAGTCGCCCATCGAGCGGCATCGGTCGAACACACCGAACAACAGCAGCACCTCATCGAACAGCGGACAACGGTCGACCGTCTCAGCGCTGAGCTCGACCACCTCGCGGCCGAACGAGCTTCATTCGGCGATGACGAACTCGCTGTCCGGCGACTCGAACGAGTCGCTGCCCTCGTCAAGGGCGACAACGACCACAACACCTCGCTCGAGAACTGGGTACTCGCCGCGCACCTCCGCGAAGTCATCGAACTTGCCAACGTGCGGCTCGCCCAATCCACCCAGCAGCGCTTCCAGCTCTGCGTGCTCGACGATGGTGAACATCGCCGAGGCCGCTGGGGACTCGATCTCGCCGTCGAAGACACGGTCACTGGCACTCGCCGGCCGACCGCTGGCCTCTCTGGCGGCGAGCTCTTCCAAGCATCGCTTGCGCTCGCGCTCGGTCTCGCCGATGTCGTGATGAACCAGAGCGCTGGCGTGCGCATCGACGCACTCTTCATCGACGAGGGGTTCGGCTCGCTCGACGAGTCATCGGTCGAGCGGGTGATCGACCTGCTCGACGACGTGCGCAGCCGAGGCGCCACCGTCGGCGTCATCACCCACGTCGCGGCACTCCTCGACGTTCTCCCTCGCGGCATCACCGTGATTCCAGCGGCCGACGGCACCGGCTCGACGATCGAGCAGCCTCGCCGAGCGGCCTGAACCACGTAGCCGATCAGCCTTGCTGACCGGCCGAGCTCTTGTCCTTGGTCGAGCAAGAACACCTGGTCCAGACTCGGGCATGGACACGACGCCACTGACCAAGCAGTACACCGACGTCAACGGGCTGAGTATGGCCTGGCACGAACGGGGCGAAGGCGACGAGACCTTCCTGTTCCTCCACGGGAACCCGACCTCGTCGTACCTCTGGCGCAACGTGATCCCTCACGTTGCTGATCTCGGCCGGTGCGTCGCGCCCGACCTGATCGGCCAGGGCGACAGTGCCAAGCTCCTGAACAAGGGACCCGACTCGTATCGCTTCGTCCACCACCGCGACTACCTCGACGGCCTGCTCGACGCCCTCAACATCGGCGACCGAGTTGTCCTCGTCATCCACGATTGGGGATCAGCGCTCGGCTTCGACTGGGCGAACCGCCACCGCGACCGGGTCGCCGGCATCGCCTACATGGAGTCCATCGTTCGCCCCGTCACGTGGGATGAATGGCCCGATCCGGCGACGCCGATCTTCCAAGGCTTCCGTTCCGAAGCTGGCGAGGCAATGGTCATGGAGAAGAACGTGTTCGTCGAACGTGTGCTCCCTGGTTCGATCCTGCGAGACCTCACTGACGAAGAAATGGCGGAGTACCGACGCCCGTTCACCGAACCCGAGGACCGCCGGCCAACGCTCACGTGGCCACGCGAGATCCCCATCGACGGCGAGCCAGCAGACGTCGTCGAGATCGCAGCTGCCTATGCCGAGTGGCTCGCGGCCTGCGACGTGCCGAAGCTGTTCGTGAATGCCGACCCCGGTGCGATCCTGATCGGCCCGCAGCGCGACTTCTGTCGCACCTGGCCGAACCAGACCGAAGTCACCGTCGCCGGTAACCACTTCTTGCAAGAAGACAGCCCGGACGAGATCGGTCAGGCCATCCGCGACTGGTTCACAGCCTCGGTTCGCAGCTAGGCGAAGCGAGAGAACGTCGACGGACCGGGCTCATCGCCGTCGCCGACTGCGCCGAGGTCGATCGGTTCGCCCGAGAAGTTCGGCGCGAGTTCAGCATAGGGATTGCGCTCCGACGGCGTTGGATCGTCGTCGAGTGCCTCGGGAGCAAGGTCCGCGTAAGGATTCGAGGGCGCGTCGTCTGACTCACGCAGATCGATCACCGTCTCGGCGTCAGACGTCGTCGGCACTGGCGCAGCCGTGGAGCGGCCCCGACCCAACTTGATCACGACAGGCCCGTTGTCGGCCGACTCAGGTTCTACGTTGGATTTCGGTGTCGACGCATCCGCTGTGGGGGCGTGCGGCACATCGAGCCCCGACGCATCGGCGGGCGTCTCCGCTGCGGCCGGTTCGGGCGCGGGTGCCGCTGCGTTGGCAGTCTTCGAGCCTCGACGTCGCAACGGGACGACCGTCGGCGCTGTCGGAACGGGTGGAGCCTCGACCTGTTCAACCGGAGCGGAAGCAGCCAACGGCGCGACGTCGCCAGTGTCGAGCGGGTTCGTGTCGGGCAGAACCTGTTCGAGTGGAGTGACATCGCCAGGAGCGATCGGCTCCGCAGGAATGACCACATCGACTGCTTCTGCATCGGGGAGGGCCATCAGCACGCCTGCGACCGGCGTGATCTCGCCCGGGACGAACCCGTTGCGATGGTCGTCTGGGATGTGTCCGAGCGATTCGTCGTCGAGCACTGCGGTCATGTCGACGGCTTCGGTCGCCGGGCCGTCCTCGATGACCTCAACACGCTCAGCAAGGTCGGCGCTCACCTCTGCCCATGCAGGTGCGAGCGGCTCGGCTGGACCAGCGTCCGGCGCCGGCGCAGCTGGAGTCGAACTCACGGCATCGACCAGGCGTTCTCGTGCGATGCCCGACACCGACTCAACCCGGCTTGCCGCAGCATCGGCCCAATGGGCAGCAGCAATGCGATGACGCCCTTCGGTCATGGCCAGGTCACCGAGCGCCAGCGATGCCTTGTCGGCCCAGTAGCCAGGCTGCACGCCGCGAACGTTGGCGAACATCGTCGCCGCTGGCTCGGTCATGTCGTGCTCGAGGTACACCTCGCCGAGGCGATACGCCGCACGCGCCCGAGTCTCGGCCGCACCCTGTCCAGCGAGGACTTCGAGGATGTCAATCGCACCGTTGACTCGGCCGAGATCGATCTGAATCGTGGCGAGCCGGAACTGATCGGCAACGCCAAGCTGGTCGGTCGCCAAGTCGTCGAGCACCGATTCGGCTTCGTTGAACCGGCCCAATCGAATCAAGAGCTCGACACGATCGAGCGCGACCACAGGATCAGCCGAGGCAAGCCCGGCGTCTTCGACGATCTGCTGCGCCTCTTCGTCGTGCCCGATGAAACGGAGCACATCGATCAGCGAGAGCGAGGCCTGAGAACGAATCGTTTCGTCGTCCGAGGTCATTGCGGCGCGATAGGCCTGTTCTGCGCGATCGAGCTGGCCGGCTTCTTCGGCGACGTCGCCGAGGCCCAACATCGTTTCGCTCAGCAACGGGCTGTCGGGATCTTGCTCCATTAACCGGTCGGCATGACGTGCGAGCGTGGCGACCGCGCGTTCGTGGTCACCGGAACGGTGCTGGGCACGGGCCCGGCCGAGGGTGGCCATCGCTGCATACGGCGCGATGCCGTGTGCTTCGGCTGCTTCGAACCGCTGGATCGCGTCGTCGTAAAGCCCGAGATGTTCGTGCAAGAGGCCCAGGTTGAACAGGGCACGAGCAGCGGGAGCGGTTTGGCCAGACACGATTGCCTGTTGCCATGCCGCCAACGCGCCACTGATGTCGCCATCAAGAAAACGGCACGCGCCAAGATCGACAAAGGACGAGGCGCGAGCGGCTGGGCCGACTGCGGCCGCTAACTCGCGAGCGCACGCGACGGCGTCAGCGGACCCCAGGCCATGACGCCACAGCTGGTCGGTGACGACCTCTGACAACGTCGGTGGCCCCCACCGGACTACCCGTTCGGCTCCCATCGCCGCCCAATCTAGCCACCGACCACCATGGCGAAGGGATGACACTGAACCGATCGACCTATCGGCACTACTAGGGTGCGCCCGTGCAGCTGACGGCATCACTACCGGGGCCGTCCGACGAACGGGTCGCCGTCCACGTTCGAAAGGCCGCCATTCGCGAGATCCGATCCGGCCACCCCTGGATCTGGGATGGATCGATCGAACGGCAGTCAAAGCCGGGTGAGCCGGGCGACTTGGCCGTCATTTTCGACGACAAGCGTGACTTCGCCGCGATCGGCCTGCTCGACCCCGGGAGCCCCATCACCGTCCGTGTCTTGCACCAGGGCAAGCCCCGCACGATCGACGACGCGTTCTTCGCTGAACGCGTGCTCGAGGCAGTCGCACGTCGTCAGCCGCTCATCGACGACCCCGACACGACCGGCTATCGACTGCTCCATGGCGAGAACGACCGGCTCCCAGGGCTGGTCGTCGACCGCTACGCCGACAGTCTGGTCGTCCGCATCGACACCATCGCCTGGTTGCCTCACCTGCGCAGCGTGATGGCGCCTGTGCTCGAACTGACCGAGCCCGACCGCGTCGTCCTGCGAGCCAGTCGCCGGATCTCTGGAGCGCTCCCGGCGGAACTGCACGACGGAGCGACCTTGCTCGGCGATCCGCCCGACGCCCCGATCGCTTTCCGCGAGAACGGGTTGATGTTCGAAGCTGACATCGAGCGCGGCCAAAAGACCGGCCACTTCCTTGATCAGCGGGCGAACCGTCTGCTGGTCGGCGAACGATGCCGAGACGCAGACGTGCTCGACATGTTCTGCAACACCGGAGGTTTCTCCGTCCACGCCGCCGCCGGCGGAGCTCGCAGCGTGCACAGTGTCGACCTGAGCCCGCACGCAGTCGACGCCACTCGACATCACATGGAACTCAACCGCGCCGAACTCGGATTCGAAACGGAGCACACGTTCGCGGTCGCCGATGCGTTCGACGCACTCGAAGGACTCGTCGACCGGCGGGCCCGATTCGACGTGGTCGTCGTTGACCCTCCGTCCTTCGCCCCGAATGCTGCGTCGGTGCCTGGTGCTCGTCGGGCCTATCGCCGGCTCACCGCACTTGCGATCCAGCTGCTTGGTTCAGGAGGAACCCTCTTCCAGGCGTCGTGTTCGAGCCGTATCGAAGCCCTCGATTTCCACGATCTGATCGCCGACGAACTCGACATGGCCGGCTTCAAAGCGACCGACGAGGTGCGCACAGCGCACACGATCGATCATCCGATCGCGTTCGCCGAAGGCGCCTACCTCAAGGCAACGCTCGCCGACATCACCCGACGCCGCTGAATGATCCTCGGGGGTCCTTGCAACCGCCCCCGCAGGCTGTAAGCGTTGCAAGGTGTCCGACACCGAAAACCAGTGGCCAAATGGCGATGGCGAGCCGTCCCGCCCAGCATTGAGCCGCACCGTGCTCGGCGTGTTACTTGCGCTGCTCATCCTTGCCGTGGTCGTCGCGCTGTGGGCGCTACTGACTGGCGGCGACGATGACGTCGCCGACGAGGTCGACGTCACCACGGCGGCAGTCCCGACGGCGCTGCCGATTCCGACCTCGACGCCTGCGCCCCAGGTCGTTGTGCCCGACGACGAGCCGACACCTACGCCGACACCGGTACCGACGCCTCTTCCCGAAGGGTTCGAAGCCTGCGGCGATGATCGATCTCCATTGCTGTCGGCGACCTACATCGTCGACACGCTGTCGACACCGCTGAACCAACGGAACCAGCCCGCGGTCGACGGCGAACTCATGGGAACCTTCGCCCCGGCGCAGTCTGGCCTGGTGTTCAACGGCGACTGCGTGGTGAACCTCGCCGACGGTTACGTGTGGTGGGAGATCAACAACGGCACCAACGACGTGTGGATCGCCAGCCGGTTCGTCAGCCCGAACTAGTCAGCGCTCGTTTCGTAGGGCGTTCGCGGCTGACCAGCCGCGGCGGCTACCAGTCGCCGTCGTTGTCCCAGTCATCGTCGCTTGCCGGCGCAGGCGCAGGAGCCGCTTGCTCTGCGACGGGTGTTTCGCCCGATGGCTTCGCAGGCTCGGTGTCGGGAACGACGGCC
>CALDGN010000166.1 GCA_937942965.1 uncultured Acidimicrobiales bacterium
CGTCGCCGCAGGCACCGCCACCACACTCCTCGGAGCCGACGTCACCGCAACCACCGACGGAAGCAACGTCTTCATCAACGACAGCACCGTCGTCCTCCCCAACGTCGAAGCCTGCAACGGCATCGTCCACGTCATCAACTCGGTACTGCTCCCACCAGCACCGGCTGCCGATGACGTTATCAGCGACGGCAATGTGATCGTGCTTCGCAACGTCGACCGCGATCGCTACCTCGATGCTGACCCACGACGCACCGGCTACAACGTCGACCTTTCACGCACGGTTTCGGCCGACGATGAGTGGATCCTCGAAGCAGTTGGTGACGGCACGTGGCGTCTGCTCAACGGCGTCTACGGCCGGTACCTCGATGCCGACGGTCGCCGGGCGCACTACAACGTCAACCTGAGCTCCAACCCGAACGCCTACGGCGTCGAGTGGGAGATCATTCCTCAGGGCGACGGTCTCTACGCGCTGCGGGCGGTCGATCTGAACCGCTTCCTCGATGCGGACCACGAGAACGTCGACACGTCGGCCTACATCGGCCATGACGACATCTGGGAGATCTCGCCTGCAAGCTGAGTTTCCTCGGCTGAGCTGAGCTCAACCAATCCAGTCCAACCCAATCGCATTCAATCCAAGCGAACGTGAGGGGGCGCAGGCCACATGGCCTGCGCCCCGTACGCGTTTTCGATGAAGATGCGAACGGTCAGCTAGCCGAGCCGCAGCACCGCGGCGCGAACGTCGTCGGCGATGCCCGCCGCGTCCGGCACGTACTCAGATTCGAGCGCCGGCGTGAACGGCACCGGCGAGAACGGGGCGCCGACACGACCGACTGGCGCGTCGAGGTAGTCGAACGCCTGCTCTTGGATGTGGGCCGCGATCTCGGCACCGAGCCCGCCAAACCGGACGGCCTCGTGCGCAACGACGCAGTGGTTGGTGCGCTGGACCGACGCGACGATCGTCTCAGTGTCGAGCGGCTGCAGCGTGCGTAGGTCGATGACTTCGACGTCGATGCCTTCGCTGGCGAGGACCGAGGCAGCCTTGAGCGATTCGCTGACCATGCGGCCGTAGGTCACGAGCGTGACATCGTTGCCGGGTCGGGTGATGCTGGCGCTGCCGAGCGGCACTTCGAAGAGGTCCTCGGGGCAGTAGCTCTTCTGGCCGAGCAGCCGCTTGTGCTTCACGAACACGACCGGGTTGTCGTCACGGATCGATGCCGTGAGCAGCCCTTTGACATCGTGTGCGTTCGACGGCATGACGACCTTGAGCCCGGGGATGTGACAGAGCAGCGCTTCGAGACTCTGGCTGTGCTGCGCAGCGGCCGACAGCCCGGCACCGGCATTGGTCGTGATCGTCATCGGGAGCGAGGTGTTGCCGCCGAACATGTACTTGAGCTTGGCGGCTTGGTTCACGATCTGGTCCATGGCGACGAGGACAAAGTCCATGAACATCAGATCGACGACAGGGCGCAGCCCCGAGACCGCGGCGCCGGTACCGAGGCCAACGATCGCCTGTTCCGAGATGGGCGTGTCGACGACACGCATCTCGCCGAACTCGCGCTGCAGACCGGTGAAGCTGCCGAAGACGCCACCGGCGGCGCCGACGTCTTCGCCGGCGACGAACACGTCGTGGTCTTCGGCCATGATCTGGCGCAGCGTTTCAGTAAACGCGGCGCCATAGGTCAGTTCGCGAACCGAAGCTTCGGTGGCGGTCATCGCACACCTCCGACCGTGTAGACGTCTTCGAGCAAGGCCGACGGCTCGGGGTATGGGCTCTCTTTTCCGAACGCGACGGCAGCATCGACATCGGCTTGCACCTGACGATGCACCGCTTCGATGTCTTCGGCAGTCATGACGTCGAGGGCCAAGAGCCGTTCTTCGAGCAGAACGATCGGATCGCGTTCGCGCCAGCGAGCGACCTCTTCGTCGGAGCGGTACTTGACGCCCAGCGTCTGGACCCCGTGATGGTTATAGAAGCGGTACGTCTTGGCCTCGATGAACGACGGACCCTGACCGCCACGAGCGCGGGCAACCGCTTGCGCTGCCGCCTCGAACACCGCGACGACGTCCATGCCATCGACGACGACACCAGGAATGCCGTACCCGGCGGCGCGGTCAACGACGTCGTCAACACCCATCGTGTCTCGGCGGGGCGTGAACTCGCCGTACTCGTTGTTCTCGCACACGAACACGGCGGGCAGCTGGAGGGCCGACGCCATGTTGATGGCCTCGTGGAACGCACCGATGTTCGTCGCACCGTCTCCGAAGAAGACCACAGCGACGGTGTCGCTCTTGCGGTACTTGTTTGCGAACGCTGCGCCGACGGCGATGGGGATCCCTCCGCCGACGATGCCGTTCGCTCCGAGCATGTTCAGGTCGAGATCGCAGATGTGCATCGACCCGCCCTTGCCGTGGTTGTAGCCAGTGGCCTTTCCCATGAGCTCAGCCATCATGCGCGACAGGTCGCCGCCCTTGGCGACGAGGTGGCCATGACCACGGTGCGTCGATCCCACCTGGTCGTCGTTGCGCAACGTGGCGCAGACGCCAGCGGCGACGGCTTCTTCACCTACGTAGAGGTGGATGAATCCCGGCATTTCCGAATTCTCGAACAGGGCGCCGGCGGCCTCTTCGAATCGCCGGATGCGCACCATCCGGTGGTGGAGGTCGACAAGGACCTCAGCGGTGATCTCCATCTGACGATCATGCCAGGGAGTGGCATGCCAGATGGAGATCACTCACCTGAGCGAGGGGTCAGGAGTAAACGGATTCCTTGCCGAGTTCCTTGACGAGCAGGTAGTAGAAGACGGGGCGGAGCTTGTTGCGGCGGCTCTTGCCGATCTTCTTGACGGCCTTGTCGATGGCCTTGTCGAGCGAAGCGTCATCAGCGCAGCCGAGCTTGCCGATGAGGTACTTCTTCTTGATCGTCTCGAGTTCGCTCTTCTGACCAGCAGCGACGAGCGATGCGTCACGGTTGTACAGCGATGGGCCGAGGGACTTGCCGATGGCCTCAAGCAGTGGACGATCGATAGCGATCTTCTGCTCTTTCATCTGCTTCTCGCAGCGTTCCATGACGGAATCGAACTTGCTCACGCTCTCTCCTTGCGTTTTGACTCGCCCCGCGTTCGGAGGCGTTAGGTCAGACGCATGACAGCGCAACAATGTCGCGTCAGGTTGCAGCTTCTTCGAAAGACTCGGTCACTTCGGTTCCGTTGAAGCTGGCTCGCCCATCGGATCGGGGACGACGTCCGAGCGCGTACTCGGGTGGCAGCAGGTCGGTTCCGCCCATCGGGTTGATCGACGAAGGATCGGAGAAGTAGCCGAGCGCGTAGTTGCCCATCGTGTACCCCATGAGCTCTTGAAGCCCAGGATCGAGGTCCTTGGCGATCTCGGGTGGACACGACAGGAACTGGTTCTCTTCGGTGCGCAACCAAGCCAGGCAGTACGTGATGTTGATGCCGATTCGGTCTGCGGTCGAGCGATTCTCACCTCCGCTGTGGATCACCGAGCCGGTGTAGAGCAGCACTGAACCTGCGCTCATCACGGCTTGTGCGCGCTCGTGGTCCTCGGCGCGGCGCTCTTCTTCCCACCCGCTACTGCCAGGGACGACACGAGTGGCACCGTTCTCTTCGGTGAAGTCGGTGAGGGCCCAAATGGTGTTGAACTGCGGTTCGAGCCCATCGGGGATGTAGCCGCCCCACGCCAGACGGTCACGGTGCAATGGCTGCTTGCCCTGGCCTGGGTGGATATTGATGACCTGGGTCAGATGGAGCTGGATGCGATTCGTGAACGGTTCCAAGAACCCGTTCGCCAAACCAAGGATCCGCTCGTCCATGACGAGTTCTCGACACGCTTCGCTTCGGGCGACGAGTGCACCCGTGCGCCCGGTCTGGCGTCCGGTGAAGTCGTCTCGCCCAAGCGGCGTCGAGTCGATCCACGGGCCGAGCTCTTCGAAGACGCGGTTGTGCTGCGGCGTCGGCATTGCATCGCGGATGATGGCAGCGCCATCACGACGCATGACGGTCAGGATCTCGTCGAGATCGTGGTCCGGATCGAAAGTCACCAGCTCGGCCATATCGCCAAGCGTAGGTGGAGCGTTCAGTTCGGACCGAAGCGCAGCGAGTCATCAACGTCGGGCGCGTCGTCGGGCATGCGGGTCGACGCGGGCAGTGCACCGCGTTCGAGCACGTCGACGATGACGCGCTCAAGCGTGGGCCGGGTCAGGTCCTGGACGAACAAGTCTGGCGGCCGCATGTACAGATGTTTGACCGCTGGGGAAGCTCGGAACTCGCCTTGGGAACGAGCCACTTCAAAGAAGTCAAAGGTCCACACGTTGAGCGCATAGCGCTCCCCTGTCGAGAGGTACACAACGACGTTGCAGAAGTCATCGACGTCTTCGGCGAGGTGTTCGGCTTCGATCCAGATGCGGGCTTCCATCGACTGCACTGTGCAGCTGTCGGCACGGAGCCGCAACGTGTGAGCGATCGCGCCGAGCTGATGTCGGAGCATCGTGACCGGCCATGCGAGACTCCGGCGTGCCATCTCCGTCCGTCGCCACGTCGCGAACACTCGTGCGCAACGGCGTCTTGGTGTCGACAATGGTGTCGACGGCATTCCAGATCTTCGTGGTCTCGGTTCTGGCCAGCGTCCTGATCGAGGACTTCGGATTGAGCCGGTTCGAGCTCGGACTGATCGGGTCGCTCAACACTGCGATCGGTGCGGTGACTGCCCCCGTGACCGGCCGGATCACCGACAGGATCGGCCCTCGCCAATCGTGTGTTGCGGCCCAACTCTGGACCGGCGTCGGATTCATGATCATGGCGCTGGCGAACTCGGTCTGGGTCTTGGTGCTGTCGGGCATCGTGCTCGGCATCCCCCAGGGCTGGGGCAACCCGTCCACCAATGCGCTCATCGCCGAGCGGGTGCCCGCAGGCAATCGCGGCGTTGTCACCGGCATCAAGCAGAGCGGTGTGCAGCTCGGCATCTTCCTGGCTGGCGTCAGCCTGCCAGTGCTCGCAGAAACGATCGGCTGGAGGGGCGCCATGTGGTTCTACGCCGGTGTGTTCTCGCTGTTCGGCCTGCTGCCGTTGGCCTTGCCTCGCGATGCAGAAGTCGACACGAGCACTGCGTCAGGCGCGCCCGTTACCGCTTCGCCGACTCGCCCCTACGACATGCGGGCCGTGTGGCTGATCGCGTTGTACGCGTTTCTCATGGGCACGGGCGGTGGCGCGATCGGACGCTTCCTTGCGCTGTTCGCCGAAGAAGAAGGCGGCCTGTCGAACACCAGTGCCGGACTCGTGCTCGCCGTCTCCGGACTCGCTGGCATGGTCGCTCGAGTCATCGCGGGCCGCTTGGCTGAACACCGCATCGCGCCGCTCCCGTTGCTGGCGATCCTCGCCTCGATCGGTGCGGTCGTTTGTCTGTTACTGCTCGTCACACTGCAGGTCGGCACATGGCTCCTCTGGATCATTGCGCTGCTCTACGCAGTCGGGCACGCTGCCTGGAATGCCGTGGCGATGTTGGCGGTCATCGTCGGCGTTGACCGAAGCCAAGCCGGACGGGCCTCGGGCGCAGTCATGTTCGGCTTCCTTGGTGGCCTGGCCGTGGGCTCACCGATCGCAGGACTCGCGATCGATGCCACCGACAGCTACCAGCCCGTGTGGCTCGGCGCGCTGTGCCTGGCGGTCGCCTCGGTGCTTGTCGCTCGGTTCGCCCATCGCGTCGCCGAAGCCGGCTGAGCGAACGCCGACCTCGGCGAGTAGCGATCAGTCGGTGAGCGCAGCCAGCGCCTGGGCTCGTAGCTCAGTCCGCTGTATCTTGACGCCGTTCGGGCCATCGGTGACCGGGAACGCATCGATCGCCAGCACTCGGACTGGACACTTGAATCGGGCGAGCGTCGATTGGCAATGCTCGATCACCGAGGCTTCGTCGACCTGATCGACGCCGTCGCTCACGATGACGAAGGCGACCGGTCGCGCTCCTTGTTCGAGGCCTACGGCGACGACCTGTGCTTGGGCGACATCAGGATGT
Source organism: uncultured Acidimicrobiales bacterium (assembly GCA_937942965.1). GTDB lineage: Bacteria > Actinomycetota > Acidimicrobiia > Acidimicrobiales > UBA10347 > UBA10347. Next base: position 6,025 of record CALDGN010000166.1, read on the forward strand.
TCGAGGACAACGGCTTCGACTTCGGTCGGCGCCACAAGGAAGCCCCCGAGACGCATCACATCGCCCATCCTCGTGATGTACTCAAAGCTGTTCGGGCCATCTTCGCTGGCGATATCGCCGGTCCGGAACCAGGGGCCGTCGAAGTGGCGGTCGGTGAGCTCGCGGTCGATCTCGTCGCCGCCATCAGCCAGGTAGCCCTCGAAAAGGCTTGG
>CALDGN010000167.1 GCA_937942965.1 uncultured Acidimicrobiales bacterium
GTGCGAGAGGCCGGCATCGTCGGTCTGGCCGACATGGTGCGCCGCATGACCGCCGTGCCCGCGGCACGGTTCGGTTTTGTTGACCGAGGCGAGATCCGACCGGGCGCCTACGCCGACCTGGTGATGTTCGACCCGGCGACGATCGTCGATACCGGCACGTGGACCGAACCGAACGTCGCTCCAGCCGGCATCGTTGGCGTGTGGATCAACGGCCAGCGCGTCGTCGACGCCCAACAGGTCACCGGCGAACGCCCGGGCCGGGTCATCCGCGGCCGAGTGCAGACCCCTTGACGGTTTGAGGACTCCGAGCGGCTAGCCGTGTTTGGCGAGGTGGGCGATGCTGGCGGCAGTCTCTTTGGCGACGTCGGGACAGCTGACCGAGAAGATCTCGCTGCCATGGATCGTGCCCATCACTTGACGGCAGCGAGCGGGCACGTCGGCGTCGTTGAGCATCCGATAGAACTCGATGCCCTCGTCTCGGAGCGGGTCGCATTCGTTCACCGAGATCACGGTCATCGGTAGACCCTGGACATCGCTGGGCTGCGCAAACATCGGCCAGGCCAGCGGGTTCTTGGCCTCGAAGTGCTCCATGCCATAGGCGACCGTGCCGGTGTTGCCGGTCAGGTCCAGAAAGATCCCGTTGTTCTCGGTCGACGAAGGGAACCGCTCGTCGGGCCACTCGCCCACGATGTACGGGCACAGCGCATAGAGACCGCTGATCAGGTCGATATCGCCGTCGGCGAGCAGCTTCATGCCCGTGGCGAGGGTGAGGTTGCCGCCTCCGCTCTCACCCGACACGACGATGCGCTCGGGATCGATGCCGAAGTCAGCCGCGTTTGCGGCGACGTGCTTCACGCCGGCCACACAGTCGTTGAGACCAGCCGGGAACGGTGCGACTTCGCCCGACGACGACGGGTACAGCGAGTTGCGGAAGTCGACCATGGCGACGGCGACACCTTGGTGCGCAATCAGGCGACCCCAGCACTGGTACATGCCGAGGAAGGCCGACATCGACATCATCCCGCCGCCGTGCAGATAGACGACGGCGGTGACGACCTCGTCGCCCTCGGGCCGGATCATCAGCATCTTGACGGTGTTGCCGTCGGGCTCACTCGTGAACTCGACGGTCGAGATGTCGAGGCCTTCAAGCGGTGCGAGTGTCTGGTCATCGAGCGCATCGAGGACCTCGTCTTGCTTGCGTCGGTTTTCGATCGACTTGGGTCGGCTCACGATCTCCATCAGCTGCTCGCGGCTCTCGTAGCTCGGCGCGACGGGATCGGGCATCGCGCCCATGATCCGGCGGATGCGAGGGTGAATACGCGAGTCGGACTGGATCTTGTTCATGGGCTCCCCAACGGTCGAACGATCACCGCCGAGCGTAGAACGAAATGGCTTTTCGCTCTGCTCCAGAACGACAGGGCGTCAGGACGGCAGGCCAGCGTGGGCGATTCGGGGCATCTCTCGCCACACGAGCGCGAGGAACACCGCCGAGCCGGCGAAGGCGTACCAGAACACTGCCGTGAGGTTGAAGACCGACCCGACCACGCCACCGATGAGCCCGCCCAGAACGAGACCCGTGCTGACACCGAACATGTACACGCTGCCGACGCGCCCCATGAATGCTTCGGGCACGGCCCGCTGGCGCACGGCCCGGGACAACGTGCCCCAGACCGAGGTCTGGATGCCAGCCACGAACACGATGACGAACGCGACCCACCAGCGCCCAGTGAGCCCCAGTCCGAGATGGGCGAGCGTCTCGTACGCCAGCCCCACTCGCATCATCGTGCCCATCGAGACGCGGCGCTCGAGCGTGCCGTACAGCGAGCTTCCGACGACGCCGCCAACGGCGCCAGCGGCTAGGAACAGTCCGAAGCCACGCTCGTCGAGTCCGAGGTTCTCCGACGCGTACAGCACCATGATCGCGTTCGTTGCGCCCCACGTGAGATTGAAGACGAAGACGGTGAGCGCGAGCGTGCGGATCGGTCCACTCCCCCACAGCCACCGGACTCCTTCGCGCAGGTCACTCAACGCCGATCCCGACGGCGCGCGATCGGTGTTCGGGATCCGGACCTGCACGATGAGCGCCAGGCTCGCGGCCAAGAGCACCGCCTCGATCGCGAACGGAAGGAACATGGCGCCCGCGAACAAGAGCGCACCTAGCGGCGGGCCGCCGAGCAGGTTGAGGGCGTGGATGCCGAAGACGGCGCGAGCGTTGGCGACCCCGAGGTGTTCGGCAGGAACCAGCATTGGCAGCATTGCGTCGGTTGAGATGTCGGTGAATGTCTCGGCAGAACCGAGCAGGAACATCGCACCGAGCGCCACGCCGATGTTGATCTGCCCTCCAGCGATCGTGATCGCGAGCACCGACAGCACGACAACCCGAACACCGTTGCCGAGCAGCACGAGCATGCGACGGTTCAGCCGGTCGGCAACGATGCCGGCGCCGAGACCGAAGAAGAACCACGGCAGCCGTTGCAGGATCACTGCCAAGGCGACCAGCGCGGGCGAATCGGTCTGTGATGCGACCAGTAGCGGTCCTGCTGCGAGCAAGATGCCGTCGCTCAGATTGCTGAGCCACGTCGCGGCGAGATAGCGCCGGAAGTCGGGCCCCAACGCAGGCGGAACGACCCGGTCGACGATTCCGCCCAGCACCCCCATCACCTCGTGCAGCCCATCACCCCGTGAAGCTAGCCCTCGCCCTGCTCCGCAAGGGACAGCAGACGTTTGCGTCGATGGAAGGCCGATCCGTGCCCCTCTGCGCTGATCTCTATGCGAGAACGCCCGAAGGGGCAGTGGTTGCCGTACGAGTCGGAGCACTCGGCCTAAAACGAGAAATGACAGCCCGAAGGCTGCCATTTGTCGATGTGCAGCACTCGTCAGCGCTGCGGAGCGGCCCGAAGGCCTGAGATCACTTCTCTTCTTTGAAGATGACGTGCTTGCGAGCCTTGGGGTCGTACTTCATGAGTTCGATCCGCTCACGGCTGTTGACCTTGTTCTTGGTCGTCACGTACTGGTACCCGGTACCAGCCGTGCTCTTCAGCTTGATGATTGGACGCTTGTCGGAACCAGCTGGCATCAGACCTTCACCCCACGTCGTCGCATATCGGCGAGCACCGTTTCGATGCCCTTCTTATTGATCGTCTTGAGACCCTTGGCCGAAACCTTGAGCTTCACCCAACGCTTCTCACTCGGCACATAGAACCGCTGCGTCTGGATGTTGACATCCCAACGACGACGGGTCTTGCGCTGCGAGTGAGACACATTGTTGCCGAAGCTCGGCTTGCGTCCCGTCACTTGGCATACGTTCGACATAACCCGGACACGATAGCGGCAACAGGTCATACTCAACACCTGTGCGTCCGTCACGTGTGTGGTATCTGGCCTATGGCTCGAATGTGAACCTTGAGCGATTGCGCTTGTACCTCGAGGGCGGGGTGACCGAACCGGGGGCGCGAGATGCCACGCCGCCGACAGCGACGGCCTGGTTCGAACTGCCATTTCGGCTGAACTTTGCGCTCGAATCACAGCGCTGGAGCGGTGGCGGCGTCGCGTTCGTGCATCCGTCAGCGGACCACACGGCGTGGTTCCGAGCCTGGAATATCACCGCCGAACAGTTCGAAGATGTCTTTGCCCAAGAGAACCGGCTGGCCGTCGGCTCGCCACTCCCCTGGGAAGAAATGGCGTCGGCTGAGCATCTCGATGTCGGCAAGGGCTTGTATCGCCGCATCTTCCCGCTGCGTGACACGGGTCTGGCCGAACCGGCGTTCACGTTCACGACCGTCGACGAGTTTGCTCCGAATCCGCCCCATGACGACTACCGGTCGACCATCGCAACCGGCATGGCTGAGCATCCCGATCTCGACGCTGCGGCCATCGAGGCCTACCTCGACGCCAGTATCCTCGCCTGATCATGTCGCTTCGCATCCGCCTGGCCGCCATTGCGCTGGCTTGCCTCAGCTTCGCCACCGCGTGTGGTGGCAGCGATGTTCCCGAGCAGGTCGACGGCTTCACGACGATCACGGATTGTCGCGAACTCGAGCGTCTCGCGTCGATCGAAGTCGACCGCATCAATACCTCCGGCGATACCGATGTGGTGCGGGCGGCGACCGATCGCTTCCAGCGCATCGTCGCCCACCGCGACTCGATCTGCTGACCGTTCGCCCGGTTCAGCGTCCGTGTAGCTGGGCGGAGAAGTCCGGCACGTCACCGATTGCGATCGCTCGCTCATTGATCAGTGCTGCCTCGAAGGCCGTGTCGAAATCACCTGAGTACTTGATGACGCCCTGGCGGGCCCACAGCTTGGGCAACATGCCGGGCAGTAGGGCGCGAGCCGTGCGCCGGAGTTGACCGGGCAGGGCACGATTCACCGTCTCGATCATCGACGTGGCGCACGTGTTCGTGATCGTGTTGTACCACTCGGGTTCGTCGCGCAGCTCGTTCGTGCGCGTCACGAACGCAGAGAACATGTTGACCATGGCGCTGTGGGTGACATCGCCCTCGAACATGTAGGTGCGGCCCGTGCCCTTCTGCCACATACGGAATCGGCGGGTCAGGATGTCGCGTTCAGTCGCCCACCGCAGCGCCATCTCGAAGTTCCGGCCGAGCCCCTTGAGGATTCCGTAGTGCTCGCCCTCGAGGGTCCGAACCTCGAACGAGGCGACGGCGCACTGGCCGTCGGCGAACTCGAAGCCGACCTCGGTGTGGGCGACGCCTTGGACCGCACCGAAGTATGAAAAGTAGACCCACATGTTTGTGAGCTCGGCGGGATCGAGTGTCACCTGGGTCCACCGAACGATCATGTCGCCGTCGAGCGGATACGACGAGTCGCGGTAGTTGTCGATCGTGAACTTGCCGTCCGCGATGGTGATCGAAGGAACCCGCTCGTTGTCCGCCGAGTAGGTGCCGAGATTGCCTAGTTCCGGTCGTCGACTCGCCATCGCCGGGCACCGTAGCGTCCAGTGTCCGTTGCGGCACAGACCGTTCGCTGGGTTAGAGCCAGCCTCGATCGCGGGCGATGACGGCTGCCTCAGCGCTGCTGCGGGCGCCGGTCTTTGCGGTCGCCGCGGACAGGTAGTTGCGCACGGTGCCTTGGGAAAGGTTGAGCGCTCGCGCGATCTCGGCGACAGGTGCGCCGGAGAGGGCCTGTTCGAGGACGTCTTGCTCGCGGGCACTGAGCGGGTTTTGGCCTTCGAGGAGCGATTCGGTGGCAAGCGTCGGGTCCACGACGCGCATGCCGGCATGGATGCGCCGCACCGCTTCGGCCAGTTCGTCTGCGGGGGTGTCCTTGACCACGAAGCCTGACGCACCCGCGTCGAGTGCCCGTCGCAGATAGCCGGGACGGCCGAAGGTGGTGACGATGAGGCAGCGGACGTCGGGCGCCTCGGTGGCGAGTTGTTCGACGACGGCGATGCCGTCGAGGCCGGGCATTTCGATGTCGAGCAGCGCAACGTCGATCTGGTTAGCTCGGACGGCGTCGAGCACCTCGTCGCCTCGACCGACTTCGGCCACGATGTCGAGGTCTGGTTCCAGGCCGAGCAGCGCAGCCAGCGCGCCGCGAACGAGCGCCTGGTCGTCGGCGAGTAGCAGCCGGATGGGAGCGTCTGTGCTCACTGCATCACCGCTCACTGAATGACC
>CALDGN010000168.1 GCA_937942965.1 uncultured Acidimicrobiales bacterium
CTGCCGATCAGGTTCGTGACCAGGTACACGGCCGCGCTGTCCCCGCCAGGAAGACACGAGACGTGATCAGGGAACGCAGCGTTCACCTGTGTCGATGGGCGAGCCTCAGGAGTCTTCAGACGTGCCGTGCTGGCATCGAGGTAGTTATCGATGTTGCTCGGATGCGGGATCGGGGCGCCGAAGTGGTTGGCGAGACGTTCGAGATCGGTGACGGTCATCCCGTTGTCGATCTGGTTTGGGAACGAGATCACTTGCCAGGCGTCGAGAGCCCCGACGACCGCGCCGGCTTGCTCGGGTGTGAGCGCACAGCTGAGGTCGACCCCATGGATGCGGCGCCCTATGGTCGAATCCTCTGCAAGCGGGGCGACGGTTACCTGGTCGCCAAACGCGGCGCGCAGTGCGGTCAGAGCGTCAACGGGGGAGCGGAATGACATTGCGGCTACCTCTGCGATGCGTCGATGTCGGCGGCGACGCTGATGGCTAACGATCGGAGTCGTTGTCGATAGACGTCGATGGTCGGTTGGTCGGCACGGAGGCCCTTGGGGCCGAGCTGCAGCAGATCGCTCCATCCGCGCCGCTGGGCGACGAGCGCCGCGCTCTTGCCGGGCGCGAGCTCGGCGAGGCGGCCGTCGAGCTGTCGCCACACGTCCGTGAGCAGCTCGCCGATGGCGAGAGCCAAGTCGCCTGTCTTGGCGCTCTCGATCTCGTCGGCGTGCTCGCTCTCGGCCATGCGTTCCCAGAGATCCCCGACAAACCGTTGGAGGAAGCCATCGAGCTGATCGGCAGTAGTGCCGTCCTTGCGCAGTTCGTCGACGGCTTGTTCGACCTGGGCCTCGAACATGGCCACGAAGGCCGACGCGAAGATCTCGTCCTTGTTGGCGAAGTATTGGTACAGCGCCGGTCGGGACACACCAGCACCCTCAGCGATGCGAGCCATCGATGCGCCACGAATGCCGTGGGTTGAGAACTCGGCGATCGCAGCATCGTGAATCGCTGTTCGCCGGGCGTCTCCCCGGCGCTGGCTTGGTGGTGCTTCCTCAACCGACACGAACACAGCTTGACACATTCGATCGAATCTGTCAGGTTCGGATACCTGACGGATTCACCTCGTTCTGTCAGGTTCGCTGTCTTCAGGAGTAAACAACGTGACTCGACTCGGCTATCAGATCCCGAACTTCACCTATCCCGGCGCCGCCGGTGACGACATCTTCGGCAGCGTCGTCGCCCAGGCCAAGGCCGCCGAGGCTGCTGGCTTCGACCGGGTGTTCGTGATGGACCACTTCTACCAACTGCCTGGCATCGGCGCTCCGCACGAGCCGATGTTCGAGTGCTACTCCATGCTCTCGGCGCTCGCCCAGCACACCGAGACCGTGCGGCTCTCCGCCCTCGTGACGGGCAACACCTACCGCCACCCCACGCTGCTGGCCAAGACCATCACCGCACTCGATCACGTGTCCGGTGGGCGGGCAACGCTCGGCATAGGCGCCGGCTGGTTCGAACTCGAGCACGACTCGCTCGGCTACGAGTTCGGCACCTTCACCGACCGGTTCGAGAAGCTCGAAGAAGCCCTCCAGATCATCATTCCGATGCTCAACGGCGAGCCGGTCAGCCTTGATGGCAAGCACTACCAGGTGACCGATGCCGTGAACTCACCCCCTCCGATCTCGAAGATTCCGATCATGATCGGCGGCAGCGGCGAGAAGAAGACGCTCCGCATGGTCGCCCAGTACGCCGACGAGTCGAACCTGTCGAGCGGCGGCGCCGATGAGATCCCACGCAAGCTTGATGCGCTCGCAGCGCACTGCGAACGTCTCGGCCGCGATCGGTCAGAGATCAAGGTCACGAAGCTCACGATGTGCCTGGTCGCCCCGACCATGGAGGAAGCCGAGGCCGACGTCCGTGAACTTGCCGCCGCCAAGGGTTGGCCGGATGAAGTCATCGACATGGTCAAGGGCATCTTGATCTTTGGCGACCCCGACACGGTCGGCGAGAGCCTGAGCGAGATCATGGCCACTGGCATCGACGGCATGACGATCAATCTCCCCGGCAACGGCCACAAGACCGAGCGCATCGGCCTGCTCGGCGAGGTCGCCAACAAGGTCCTCGGTTCCTAACCCCGGCTATTGCACACCGTGGGTACCGGTCTGAGCCGGTCCGGGAGCAGCGGGTAGCTTCGTTCCATGAGTGCGAATGCTGGTCGAACCGTGATCGTGACTGGAGCTGGTGGTGGCATCGGCGCAGCGGCAGTCGAGCGATTGTCGGCCGACGGCGCCAACGTTGTTGCGGTTGATCTGACGCCGCAGTCGCTCGATGCGGTCGCCGGTCTGGCCAACGTCACGACCGTCGCTGGTGATCTCACCGACCCGGCGGTCAACCAACAGATGGTCGACGCAGCGGTCGAGCGCCACGGCGACCTGCACGGCGTCGTGCTGAACGCTGGCATTCTCTCGGCCGGTCCGATCCATACGACACCGATGGACGAGTACGACCGAGTGATGGACGTCAACGTCCGCAGCGTCGTGCTTGGCATCCGGGCCGCGCTGCCTGCACTCGAACGGGCGGACCAGGGCGCAATCGTTGCGACCGGTTCCGTCTCGGGACTCGCT
>CALDGN010000169.1 GCA_937942965.1 uncultured Acidimicrobiales bacterium
AGGTTGTGCTCACTGAGCGCATCGCCTTCGAGGCCGTCTGGCGTATGCCGGATGCAGACGGTTTGGAGGGCGACCGGGGCGATGACCTCCCAGCCCGCAAGTCCTTCGATTTCGGAGGCCAGCCATTCGGCATTGTCGAGATCGCGGCGCAGACGCGTCTGGATTGCTTCGATGCCGTCGATGCGTAGTTGGAACCAGAGCTTGAGGGCACGGAAGCGGCGGCCGAGTGGGATGCCCCAGTCGCGATACTGCGTCGCTTCACCGCCGATCGTCGATCGCAGGTAGCTGGGGTTCGTCGACATGACCCGGATCAGGTGCTCGGGATCACGCAGGTACATGAGCGAGCAATCGAGGATCGTGCCCATCCACTTGTGGGGGTTCCAGCTGATCGAATCAGCCCGATCGATGCCGTCGAATTGGCTGCGGCGTTCGGGAAGCAGCAGCGCAGCTCCGGCCATCGCGGCGTCGACGTGGAACCATGCGCCGTGTGCCTCAGCCGCATCGGCCAGTGCGGGCAGCGGGTCAAAGGCGGTCGTGCCGGTCGAGCCTGATGATGCCACGACCACTGCGGGCACGATGCCGTCGGCGACGTCGGCTTCGATCTGCGCGACAAGCGCGTCGGGGAGCATCGCTCGTGTCCACGGGTCGGTGTCGATCACCCGGATGTCGTCGGCGGCGAAGCCGGCGAGGAGCGCAGCCTTGCGGACGGAACTATGCGCCTGGTCGGTCGTGTACACGGCGAGCCGCTTGCCGAACCCGAGCACGCCGGCGCTGGTTTGCGCGTGGTCCGTAGCCCGCTCGCGCGCTGCGAGCATGGCGACCATGCAGGCCGTCGAGGCAGTGTCCTGGATCACGCCGTGCCACTCGTCGGACAGGCCGCAGAGCTGACGCATCCAGTCGACGACGACCTCTTCGACTTCGGTGAGCGCGGGTGACGATTCCCACGAGATGCCGAGCGACCCGAGACCCGACGAGGCCATGTCGCCGAGGATCGACGACAGGCTCGCGTTGGACGGGAACCAACCGAAGTGCATCGGGTGCTGCACCTCGGTGACACCCGGCGCCACGATGGCGTCGAGGTCGGCGAGCACGCTGGCGGCAGCTTCAGGATCGGCCGGCGGCGACTCCGGAAGCGCGGCGACGAGGTCGCCCGGCTCGATGTCGGGGCGCACCGGTCGCTCTTCAACACTGATGCGACGATCAGCGATCCAGTCGACAAGCTCGTGAGCGGCAGCCCGAAATTCCTCTGGTGTCACGGCTCCACGGTATTGCCCGATCGCCAGGATCTAGCCTCGACGAATGTCCAGCGACGAGACCACCGACCTCGGATCACTCGCCGGTGAAGAGACCGTGCTCACCGGTCATGTCATTGGAGCGCTGCCTGCAGGCTTCGACGCACCGCTGGATACCAACGACGCCCAGCTGGTCGGCGCCGACCTGCACGATGCTCGGATCCTCGACGGACGCTGGTCGTCGACCACGGTGACCGGCTCAGATCTGGGCCGCACGCAATGGGAGGCCACGCGTCTCGCCGACGTCGACTTCGAGGACTGCGACCTGACCGGCATGCAAGTGCTCGATAAGACCGTTTTCGAACGGGTCACATTCACGAACTGCAAGCTCGCGTACTCGAACTGGTTCGACTGCGTCCTCGACGAGGTGAGGTTCGTGAACTGTCACTTCCGCGAGTCTCGGTTCGCATCGATGACGATGCGAGCCGTTACCGCCGCCACCTCTGACTTCACCGGCGCGACGTTCGACCGGATGGAACTGCGCGGGGTCGGCGACTTCGACCTGCGCGGCTCCACGATCGAGGACACATCTGGGCTCCCCCACATCCGCGGCCTGCGAGTGGACACGACCCAAGCCGCGGCGATCGGCGCGGCACTGCTCGCCGCCCACGGAATCGTTGTTGCTGACGACGAGTAGTCCGCCTATTTGGGAGCGAAGCGTTGGCCGCCGTCGAGGCGGATCGTGTCGCCGTTGAGCATCGGGTTCTCGATGATCGCGATCGCCAGTCGCGCGTACTCGTCGGGCAAACCCATGCGCCGCGGGAACGCCGCATCCTTGGTCAGATTGTCGACCCGGTCCGGTGTTGCGCCAGCCGTCAGACCGGTTTGGAAGAGGCTCGGCGCCACCGTGTTCACCCGGATCCCAAGCGAACCGAGATCGCGAGCCATCGGCAGGGTCATGCCGGACACGGCCGCCTTTGCGGCGGCATAGGGAACCTGGCCGATCTGGCCTTCGAATGCAGCGATCGACGACGTGTTGATGATCACGCCGCGCTCACCGTCGTCGTTCGCTTCGTTCTTGCTCATGTGCCAGGCCGAGAGCCGGCTCAGGTTGAATGTCGCATTGAGGTTCAGGTCGATGACCCATCGGAAGTCGTCCAGCGGGAACGGGCCGGTCTTCGAGATGGTCCGGCCGCGGCGACCGCCGGTTCCTCCCGGCGTGTTGACGGCGGCATCGAGGCCGCCCATCGCATCGACGGCTTCTTGGAACACGACCTCGAACGCATCGAAGTCCATGACGTCGCACGGATGCCACGAGCCACCGAGGTCCTCGGCGACGGCGCGGCCGTCGGAGTCCTCTTGGTCGATGATCGCGACCGTGCCGCCACCGTCAACGATTCGCCTGGCCGTTGCGTGGCACATGCCCGAGGCACCGCCGACCATCGCGGCGCGCAGGCCGTTGATCTCCATGCGTGCTCGCTCAGATTCGTTCGATGATGATCGCCGGGGCCATGCCGCCCGCCGCGCACATGGTCACGAGGCCGAACTGCTTGTCGCTGCGTTCGAGCTCGTCGAGGATCGTGCCGATCAGCACCGCGCCGGTCGCACCGATGGGGTGACCGAGCGCGATCGCTGCACCGTTCACGTTCACCTTGCTGCGGTCCAGGTCGAGATCTCGCTGGAACTTTTCGCTGACGACGGCGAACGCTTCGTTGATCTCCCAGAGGTCGATGTCGTCCTTGGTGAGGCCAGCCTTTTCGAGCGCCTTCTTGGCCGCAGGAACAGGTGCGTTGAGCATGAGCGTCGGATCGTCGCCCATGTTCGCCATCGCCACGACTCGGGCTCGCGGCGTCAGACCGTTGGCCTGCGCATAGCCGCTGTTCGCCAGTAGTAACGCGGCCGCGCCGTCGACGACACCCGAGGAGCTACCCGCATGGTGCACCGGCTCGATGTCGAGTCCGGGATAGCGCTTCTGGATCTGTTCGCGGTACGTCGCCGCGCCCTCGACGCCTCCCATCGGTGCATCGAGCCATGCGGCGAATGCAGGCTTCAGATTGGCGAGGCCTTCCATCGTCGTCGTCGGACGCGGGTACTCCTCGCGGTCGAGCAACACGTTGCCGTCATCGTCGTGCACGGCAACGAGCGACTTGTCGAAGCGGCCCTCTTGGATTGCGATCTCGGCGCGGCGCTGCGATTCGCACGACAGCTCGTCGAGCGCTTGGCGGCTGATGCCTTCGAGTGTGGCGATGGCATCGGCGCACACGCCTTGGTGGGCCTGCGGGTGCAGCTCGTCGAGGTGCAGGTTCCCGCGGTGCATTGCGCCCGACGGGTTGAAGTTCTGTGTCGGCGTCTGCGACATCATCTCGGTGCCGCCAGCGACGACCATGTTCTCCATGCCCGAGGCCGTGACGGCCGCGGCGAAGTTCGTGGCGGTGATGCCGCTTCCGCAGAAGCGGTCGAGGGTCACACCGCTGGTGGTGATGTCCCAGCCCGCGTCGAGCAGGGCCATGCGGCCGATGTCTCCGCCCTGGGTGCCGGACTGGGTCGAGGTGCCCCAGATGACGTCGTCGACCTCTTTGGTATCGAGCCCGTTGCGCTCGGCGAGGGCCTTGAGCGGCGTCGACGCGAGCCGTTGCGGATGCATGTCGGCAAGCGACCCCTTGCCGACCTTGCCAATGCCACGTGGTGTGCGGCATGCGTCGATGATCCAGCTCTCTGACATGAGTTCTCCTTCGGCCCGACAGCGCGAATGGGCTTCGGCTTCACGGCTGAGAATAGGGTCGGCTCATGCGCCACACCTCATTGGGTCGAACCGGTCTCCCTGTCTCTCGTCTGTGCCTCGGGACGATGACGTTCGGCGTGCAATGCGACGAGGAGCAGTCGTTCGCGATCATGGACGCGGCCTTCGAAGCCGGGATCACGTTCTTCGACACGGCCGACATGTACCCGAACGCTGGTGGGCTCGACACCGCAGGATTGACCGAAGAGATCATCGGCAACTGGATGAAGGCCCGCGGCAATCGCGACAGCATCGTGCTGGCCAGCAAGTGCGTGGCGCCGATGGGACCACACCCGTGGCAGCGGGGTGCGAGCCGCAAGCACATCATGGAAGCTGTCGACGCGTCGCTTCGCCGATTGCAGGTCGACGCCATCGATCTGTACCAACTGCACGGCTATGACCCTCGGACGCCGGTCGAGGAAAGCATGGGCGCACTCGACGATCTCGTGCGGGTCGGCAAGGTTCGCTACGTCGGCTGCTCGAACCACGACGCCTGGCAGGTCGCCCGAGCCAACGGCATCGCTGCCGCCAACGGCAAGCACCGCTTCGACTCGGTCCAGCCGCGGTACAGCCTGCTGTTCCGCAGCTACGAGCGTGAGCTGTTTCCGCTGTGTGAGCTCGACGGCATCGGCGTGATCCCGTACAACCCGATCGCCGGCGGCCTGTTGTCCGGCAAGCATTCGAAGGATGCCGGGCCGACCGAAGGCACCCGCTTCTCGATCGGCTCCGCGGCTGCCCGCTACCAGGATCGCTACTGGCAAGACGACCAGTTCGACACGGTCGACGCGCTGCGCCCGATCGCCGCCGATCTCGGCATCTCGATGGTGACGCTCGCCAATGCCTGGGTACTCGCGCAACCGGCCGTGACCGCACCGATCGTCGGCGCGAGCCGCCCCGAGCAGCTCGCCGACGCTGTCGCAGCGGTGGACGTCACGCTCGATGACGACGTGCTCGCCAAGCTCGACGCGCTGACGAGCCAATACATCCACGTCCCGATGGTGTGACCGTGACTTCCGACGAGGCGCCGACCGGAGCGCTCGCGGGCGTTCGTGTCGTCGATCTGACCACCGTATTGATGGGGCCAATGGCGGCTCGGATCCTAGGTGACTACGGCGCCGATGTGATCCGCATCGACCCACCAGGGGCTCCCCAAGACGTGTCCGGCGGCCCGCTCGGCATCGGAGCGATCGTCTTGGACAGCCATCGCAACAAGCGCAGCGTCATGCTCGACCTGAAGTCCGACGAGGGGCGGGCGGCGGCGCTCGATCTGATCGCGACCGCCGATGTGTTGGTCACGAACATGCGGGCGGGAGCACTCGAGCGGCTCGGCCTCGATGCCGACACGCTGCGAGCCGAGTTCCCGACGCTCATCCATTGCGTCGCCAACGGATATGGCGCCGACGGTCCGTATGCGGACCGAGCCGCGTACGACGATGCGATCCAGGCCATCAGCGGACTTGCGGCCCTGCCCGCTCGCATCGCGGGCGAGCCCGCCTACGTGCCGTCGGTGATCGTCGACAAGACGTGTGCGCTCTTCGTCTCTCAGGCCGTCATGGCGGCGCTCCTGCACCGGCACAACACCGGCGAGGGTCAGACGATCCGCGTGCCGATGTTCGAGACCATGGTGTCGTTCGTGTTGGTCGAACATCTCCGAGGCGCTGCGCTCGTGCCGCCCCGGGGCGAGATCGGCTACACCCGTCTCCTCAACCCGAACCGGAAGCCGTACCGGTGCGCCGACGGTTGGGTCGCAATCCTTCCCTACAGCGATGCGAACTGGCGCGACTTCTTCGACCTGATCGGCGAGCCCGACATGGCCGCCGATCCCCGTTTCGCCACCCACAATGCGCGGGTCACGAACGCCATCGAGCTCTACCAGTTCATTGTCGACGCGGCGCCGAGTCGGACGGTCGACGAGTGGATCTCAGTGTGCGAAGAACTGTCGATCCCCGCGAGTCCGGTACTCGACATCGCCGATGTGTTCGACGACGAGCACCTGCAGGCCGTCGATCTGATCCCAACGGTTGAGCACCCACATGCGGGCCCCTATCGCAGCGTGCGGAATCCGATCTCGTTCGACACGATCTCGACCGAGCTACGCCACCATGCCCCGGTGCCGGGCGAGCACACTGCGGAGATCCTCGCCGAGCTCGGCTGGAGCGCTGACCGCATCGAAGCGCTCACCTGATTCAGTAGCCGAGCCAGTGCTTGACGGTGGCGACGACGGTGTCGTTGTCCTTGGGTGAGTGGTTGCCGGTGACCCATTCGACCGTCGTCTTGCCTGCGATCGACGGGACATGCTCGGCGAACTCATCGGGCGTGCCAAATGGGTCCTTGCTTCCCGAGAGAAAGAGCGTCGGCACAGCGATGTCGCCGAAGTGGTCAACCCGTAGCTTCTCGGGCTTGCCGGGAGGATGCAGCGGGTAGGACAGCAGCACCAGGGCCGACGCTTTCATGCCCTCGGCGACCGCAACCGAACATGACCGCCCACCAAACGAACGCCCGCCATACGCGATGCGGTGCGGACCGACACCGAGCTTGTCCGCAAGCTCTGCGCCTGCTTCGACGATCTTGTCGACCGCTCGCGGCACGCTCGTCGTGCCGAGGGTGAGTCGCACGACGGGTAGATCCGGGATCCCCTCTTCGATGGCGACGAGGGTCGCATGATCACGGTCGGCGCTGGCGCCTGGTGTGACCACCAAGCCGAGCGGACGGTTGCGTTTGTCGAAGGCGCGAGGGCTCACGATCCGAGCCTGCCACATCGAACTTGCGGTCCGCTTCCATGGCCTGCACACTGCTGCGATGCTTCGTGCTCGATGCGTCCTGCTCGCCCTTGTTCTTGTCGCCGCCGCGTGCGGTGGTGGAAGCGATGCGGCTGAAGAGGTCTCCGCCGCCGCGACCGAAACCGAGGCGGCCGACGGCAACGCTGCAGAGGCCGAGGCACCGGAACCGACCGTGGCCCCGGAGCCAACCGCGACCGCAGTTCCCGAGCCGACCGCAACCCCCGAGCCCGAACCGATCGACGAGACGAACCTCCAAGAAGCCCTGCTCGACGCCCAGCCCGGCGACGTGATCGAGATCCCTGCCGGCACGTACTCGTTCGAACGGGGCCTGTCCCTCGCCGTCGACGGCGTGACCATCCGCGGCGCCGGCATGGACGAAACGATCCTGTCGTTCGCCGACCAAGTGTCCGGCGCCGAAGGCCTGCTGGTGACGGCCTCGGACTTCACCATCGAAGACATCGCCATCGAGGACTCGGTCGGCGACGCGCTCAAGATCAATGAAGGCGAGAACATCATCATCCGCCGGGTCCGGACCGAATGGACCGGCGGCTGGTCGACCGACAACGGCGCCTACGGCATCTATCCCGTCCAGACCACGAACGTGCTCGTCGAAGAGTCAGTCGCGATCGGCGCGTCAGACGCAGGCATCTACGTCGGCCAGTCCAACGAGATCATCGTCCGGAACAACCGGGCCGAGTTCAACGTCGCTGGCATCGAGATCGAGAACTCCATCGGCGCCGACGTCTACGGCAATGTCGCCGCATACAACACCGGAGGCGTGCTCGTCTTCAACTTGCCGAACCTGGGCCAGCAGGGTTCTCACACCCGGGTCTACGACAACGACATCTTCGAGAACAACACCGAGAACTTCGGTCACGAAGGAACCGCGGTCGCAGCTGTGCCTGCGGGCACCGGCATCTTGGTGATGGCGAACGACAGGGTCGAAATCTTCGACAACCGCATCAGCGATAACCGCTCGGCCAACGTCATCGTGACGAGTGCGGACACGGTCGGCTTCGGTAGCGACGACCCCGACTTCGACGGTTACCCCGAGGGCGTGTACATCCACGACAACGAGCTCAGCGGTGGCGGCGACGAACCCGACGACATCCTCTACGTGCTCAGCCTGCTCCTCAACGGCGGCACCGAAACGCTGCCCCCGATCGTGTGGGATGGCGCCGCCGACGAAGCGAAGTTCGTCGACGGCGAGATTGCGCCCGAGAACCGGATCTGTGTGCAACAGCCTGGCGCTGACGTGCTCAACGCCGACGGCAACAATGACTTCGCAGTGCCGGCGATCGACAACGCACCGCACGATTGCGAACTCGAACCGCTCGCCGCAATCGATCTCGCGATCGCTCAATAGACCGCAGTGACCGAACCGCGCGCCGGGCGTTCGACCCGACGAGTCGAGATCGCCGTCTTCGGGCTCGTGCTCGGTCTGGCCGTGATGCTCGGGTGCGCGACCCGCGATGAACCCGCGACCACCGCCACGGCCGATGCGGCACCAACCGCGACCTCGCCGACTGCGACATCGGAGCCCTCAGCTTCCGGCGCCGAGGGCGGACCGACCTATCACCCGGCCGAGAACCCCGAGTC
>CALDGN010000170.1 GCA_937942965.1 uncultured Acidimicrobiales bacterium
GCAGCTAGTTGCGGCCGACTCCGACGTACTCGTCGGGGAGCAGGATGCGACGTTCGTCCTTGAGTCCGTCGAGTCCCACCCGGGTCGCCGAGGCGGTATCGAGCTTGCCATCGGCACGGCCGTAGCCAGTCGTGCGTTGGCGGGTCGTGCGGCCGAGCGGTTCGGCGAGGGCCTTGAAGTCGGCCTCGACTAATCCTTGGCCATGCATGGCACCCGCGGCTCGCGAAATGTTCTCGTCCATCAGCGTGCCGCCCAAGTCGTTGGCGCCGGCCTGCAGAATCTGATTGGCGCCTTCGACGCCGATCTTGACCCAACTGACCTGGATGTTGTCGATCCAGCCGTGATAGGCGATGCGTCCGATCGCGTGCATGAGCAGGATCTCGCGGAACGTCATGCCCCGGCGAGCCTTGCGTTGCAGGTAGATCGGCGAAGCCATGTGCACGAACGGCAGTGGGATGAACTCGGTGAAGCCGCCGGTGCGCTTCTGGAGCGAGCGGGTGCGGACCATGTGGCGGGCCCAATTGATTGGCTGCTCGATCGAACCGCACATGATTGTGATGTTCGAGTGCAAGCCGATCGAGTGTGCGGCTTCGTGAACTTCGAGCCATTCTTCGGTGTTGACCTTGTCCGAGCAGAGGGTCGCTCGAATCTCGTCATCGAGAATTTCAGCGGCGGTGCCTGGAAGCGACGCGAGGCCCGCGTCCTTGAGCATTTGCAGGTATTCGGGCAGCCCGACTTCGAGCCGCTTGGCGCCTTCGAACACTTCGAGCGCCGTGAACCCATGCACATGCAGCTCGGGCACGGCTTCTTTGACGGCTCGCGCGACCTCGATGTAGTAGTCGCCGTCGAAGCTCGGATGGATGCCGCCTTGGAGGGTGACCTCGGTGGCGCCCATCTCGGCGGCCTCGATGCAGCGTTCCTGCATCTCTTCGAGCGTCAGCAGGTACGGCGTGCCACGCAGGTTGAGTGACAGTGGGCCTTTGCTGAAGCCGCAGAACTTGCACTTGAAGGTGCAGACGTTCGTGTAGTTGATGTTGCGGTTGTGGACCCACGTGAGTACGTCGCCGACCGCTTGTTTGCGTAGGTCGTCGGCGACTTCGCAGACCGCCGCGACCTCGGGGCCTCGGGCACTGAACAGCGTGACGATCTCGTCTTCGCCGACTTCTTGGCCGGCGCGAACGCCTGCGAGCACTTCGCCGACCGCTCCGCCAGCCGATGCATGCGCCGGGATGATGGTCGGGGGCGGATTCTCGGCACCGGAGTACCAGGTGGTCGATTTATCGCCGATGACGACGAAGTCCGCGCCGTCTTCGACCTTGGCGGCTTCCATCGTGCGCTCGGGGAAGATTGCGCCCGGGTCGTCGCGTCCGAGACCCTCGGCGTCGCTGCGGTCCATGACCGGGAAGCGGTTTGCCTCGTCCAGCCAGCGGTCGGGATCGAGCGCGTACTCGGGGTAGATCGTGAGGCGCGGCGCAAGCGCCATTCCCTTGCGTTCGGTGACCTCGCGCAAACGGTCGAGGGCAGGCCATGGGCGCTCGGGGTTGACATGATCGGCGGTCACCGGGGACACGCCACCCCAGTCGTCGATGCCTGCGTCGAGCAGCACACCGAAGTCGTCGGACAGGTTCGGTGGCGCCTGGAGATGAATCTCGGGCGGAAGAATCAAGCGAGCCAGCGCAATGGCCTGGAGGTAATCGTCGTGGTCGCAGGGCGGCCACAGGTGCATCGACGTGCCGTCCTTGGGCAAGAAGTTCTGGACGATGACCTCTTGCACGTGACCGTGGCGGCGATGGGAGTCGGCGATGGCGACGAGTGCATCGATACGGTCCTGCAGCGATTCGCCAATACCGATCAAGATGCCGGTCGTGAACGGGATCGCCAGCTCGCCGGCAAGTTCGAGCGTGTCGAGGCGGCGCTGCGGCTCCTTGTCGGGAGCGCCTCGGTGGGCGTCGAGGTTGGGGTTGAGCGACTCGATCATCATCCCCTGGCTGGGGGAGACCTCGCGGAGAGCAAGCAGCTCATCGCGGAACAGGGCGCCAGCGTTGGCGTGGGGCAGCAGGCCGACCTCGTCTCGCACCATGCGACACATGGCGACCAGGTATTCGACGGTCGTCTCGTAGCCGTGATCGCGCAGCCATTCCTGAGCGATCGGGTAGCGAAGCTCGGGCCGTTCGCCGAGGGTGAACAGCGCCTCGTGGGTGCCGACTTTGGCGCCCTGGCGGGCGATCTTCAGTACGTCGCGTGGCTCGAGGTACGGGTGCTCAAGCCGGGCGGGCGGCTGGGCGAACGTGCAATAGCCGCACTTGTCGCGGCACAGCATCGTGAGTGGGATGAACACCTTGGGCGAGTAGGTGACCCGGGTGCCCCAGGTCTCGTCTCGCACGGCACGCGCCCGGGCCAGCAGCTCGGTGAACGGGAGCTCAAGAAGCTCCTGGGCCTTGGCGTGGCCGCTCGTGGTGTGATCGGTTGCAGTCATCGTGATTCCTCAGCTCCTGATCCCGGTCGGGAGCGGATGTGTGATGGTCGAACGGTTTCGTCGCACGTTTCGCACAGCAGGACCTGCTCGAGTGCAGTCCCACAGGTGTCGTGGATGAGAACGGTGGGTGGCTCGCCGTCGGCGGCCCAGCGGTCGCCCCAACCCATAAGGGCGACGAGAGCGGGAGAGAGGTCCATGCCTTTGGGCGTCAGCCGGTACTCGTGGCGCAGCGGGCGTTCTTGGTAGGGGACCTTGTGCAGGATGCCGTGGTCGACGAGCTTGCCGAGGCGGTCGGCGAGCAGGTTCTTGGCGATGCCGAGGTCGGTGGCGATCTGGCTGAAGCGGTGGACGCCACGGAAGATGTCTCGCAGGATCAGCAAGGTCCAGCGATCGCCGACGAGGTCGAGGGTCGCTTGGATGGAACAGCTGCCTGTCCCGAGGTCGTTCTCTTGCTGAAGCGCCATATGCGCAGGTCCTCCTGAGTCGGTTGCAAAGCTAGACCAAGTTGGTTGCAAACAAAAACCGACCTATCCATGCAACGGGCGCGGCGCCGATTTCTTCCCGACCGGCTGCGGTGTTCGTTCCCGCTGTCGTCGCGGTCAATGACCGAACCGGCGCGTGCCTCGTCGAGGACGCTGACGATCTTCGTGGCATCGCTCTGCACGACATCTCATCAGGTAGTGGAGGCGGCTCTGATCACCCTTCGGTGATCGCCGAGCCCAGTTTCAGTGACTGAGTTCTCGCTCGGGTGAACCAAGGCCAGGGAAGCCGGCATAGGCGGGCAGCGCAGGCTGGCCGCCGAGGTGGCAGTACAGCACTCGCGATCCGGCGGGGATCTCGCCGGATCGGATCATGCCGATCATGCCCGCCAGCGACTTCCCTTCGTAGACCGGGTCGGTGAGCATGCCCTCGGTCCGTGCGGCCAGGTGGATCGCTTCGACGGTGGTCGCATCGGGCACGCCATAGGCGGGGCCCTCGTAGCCGGGCGCAACGATGATCTCGTCGTCGCGCAGCGTGCGGCCCACGCCGATCTTGTCAGCGGTGTTCTGGGCGATGCGAGTCACCTGGTCGATCGTCTGCTGCAGCGTCGCCGACGCGTCGATGCCGATGACCTTGCGGTCTTCGCGGTCCTCGAGCGCGAAGCCAGCGATCATGCCGGCGTGGCTCGATCCGGTCACCGTGCACACGATGATCGAGTCGAAGAAGGTGTCGAGCTCAGCTTCTTGGGCCTGGACCTCGACGGCCCAGTTGGCAAAGCCGAGCCCGCCGAGCGGGTGGTCGCTCGCTCCGGCTGGAATCGCATACGGCTTGCCGCCGGCCTCGACGACCGAATCGAGCGCCCGCTGCCACGAGTCACGAATGCCGATATCGAAGCCCGCCGGATCGATGCGCACGTCGCCACCCATGATCCGGGTCAGCTGGATGTTGCCGACCTTGTCGTAGGCCATGTCGTTGTAGTCGACCCAACCCTCTTGCACGGTCACGGCCTTGAGCCCGAGGTAGCAGGCGACGCCAGTCACCTGGCGGGTGTGGTTTGACTGAATGCCGCCGATCGACACGAGCGTGTCGCACCCTTGGGCCAGCGCATCGGCGACCAGGTACTCGAGCTTGCGGACCTTGTTTCCGCCGTAGGCGATGCCGCTGTTGCAGTCCTCTCGCTTGGCCCAGATCTCGACTTGGCCACCGAGGGCCTCGCTCAGGCGAGGAAGTGGGTGGATTGGCGAGGGGCCGAAGAGCAGCGGGTGGCGAGCGAAATCTTGAAGACTCATCGTCTGAGCATAAACGTATACGATCGAGAAATGTCAACTGTCGACTTCGTGGAAGCCACCGTGCGGGATCGCCTCCTTCGGGGTGAGCTCGGCCCGGGCATCCGGCTGCGCCAAGACGAACTGGCCGAAGAACTGGGGGTGAGCAAGATCCCGGTTCGCGAGGCACTACAGCGTCTCGCTGGCATCGGTTTGCTCGAGTTCGAGGCCAACCGCGGCGCCCGAGTGCCGGTGCTGACCTCGGCCGATGCCGAAGAGAACTTCGCGCTTCGCCTTGCGATCGAACCGCTGCTGTTGGAGCGAGCGGTTGCTCGGCTCACGATCGTCGATCTCGCCGAAGCCGAGCTTGCGCTCGACAGTTCGGGCAGCGGCAGCCGCAGCGGTGCACCCTCGCCGACGGAAGCGAACTGGGCGTTCCACCGGGCGCTGTATGCGCCAGCCGCGTGGGGCCGAGGCCTGTCGGTCGCGGCGATCCTGCACGCCTCGGTCGCCTCGTATGTTCTGCTCTACCTCGAGTCGCTCGGCGGAAGCGCCGATTCCGACGCCGAACACCACGCGCTACTCGAGGCGTGCCACGACGGCGATACATCCTCGGCGGTCGCGCTGCTAAACACGCACCTACGAGGAGCCGCAGATGCGCTCATCGAATTCCTTCGAGACCAGGAGGCATCAGCGTGAGTGATCCGGCCCGGCCCGACGAGCCGCCTGTCGACCTCGGCGTGCTGCGCGAGATCGAGCAGCGCGTGCTTTGGCTTGCCACCCGCATCGTCGACGTCGCCAACCGCCGTGATGCCACGGACCCAGCGAGCGGCCAGGTCAAGGTCGGGGGCCACCAAGCCTCGTCGGCGTCGATGGTGTCGATCATGACGGCGCTGTGGTTCGCTCACATCGGCGGCGAGGACAAGGTCGCCGTTAAGCCTCACGCATCGCCCGTCTACCACGCCATCAAGTACCTGACCGGCGAGCTCGACCGGTCGTGGCTCACCACGCTGCGCCAACGGGGCGGGCTCCAGGCCTATCCCTCGCGCACGAAGGATCCTGACGTGTCCGACTTCTCGACCGGCTCGGTCGGGCTCGGCGCCGTCGCCCCGCTGTTCAGCGCACTCACTCGCAACTACGTCGACAACCATTTCGGCGAGCGCGCCGACGCCCGCTTCCTGGCCCTCGTCGGCGATGCCGAACTTGACGAGGGCAACGTCTGGGAAGCAGTCGCTGAGCCGATGACCGAGGGGCTGTCGAACTTTACGATGGTCGTCGACCTCAATCGGCAGTCGCTCGACCGCGTCATTCCCGACATCGCCGCCGAGCGCCTCAAGGCCGTGTTCCGAGACGTCGGCTGGCACGTGGCCGAAGCCAAGTACGGCAGCAGGCTGAGCGCGGCGTTCAACGAAACCGGCGGCGACGCACTGCGCGCTCACATCGACGCCATGCCCAACGAGGCGTACCAATCGTTGTTCGCGCTCGAGGGGCCAGCGTTCCGCGAGAAGTTCCTCGTCGGTGCGGACACCGTCGTGCGCTTCCTTGCCACCTCGCACAACGACGCCGCACTCAAGGCACTCGTCACCGATTTGGGCGGCCACGACCTCGGGCTGCTGATCGACACGTTCCGTGAATGCGACGCCGTGACCGATCGTCCCTCGGTGGTGTTCGCCTACACGATCAAGGGTTGGGGGTTGCCGATTGCCGGTGACCCGCTGAACCACTCCAAGCTGCTGTCGCCCGACGAGATCGACGCATTTCGCGAGCGCATCGGTCTGACCGAGACAACGGAATGGGATCGGTTCGCTCCCGACTCTGCAGCGGGGAAGTGGTGCGACGCGGTTGGCGGAGACATCAACAACCCGGCGCCGATTCCGCGACCGCAACCAGCGCTTCCCGCGGGCGTGCGCCCTCCTGTCACGTCAGGCATGCAGTCGACCCAAGAGGCGTTCGGTCGCGTGCTGTCGAGCCTGGCCGATGTCCCCGGCGTCGGCGAGCGCATCGTGACCACCGCTCCTGACGTGTCGATCTCGACCAACCTGGGCGGCTGGATCAACAAGACGGGTGTGTGGTGGCCCGATGAGCGCGACGACCACGGCGGCGGGGAGCGCCTGCTGCAGTGGGTGCCGACGCCGTCGGGTCAACACATGGAACTCGGCATCAGCGAGATGAACTTGTTCATGCTGCTCGGCCAGCTCGGCCTCAGCCATGACCATCACGGCGAGCAGTTGTTTCCGATCGGCACGGTCTACGACCCGTTCGTGCTGCGGGGCCTCGACGCATTCATCTACGGGCTCTACAACGCCGGACGCTTCATCGTTGCGGGCACGCCGTCGGGCGTCACGCTCGCTCCCGAGGGCGGAGCCCACCAGTCGACCATCACAGCATCGGTCGGCGCTGAGCTGCCCGATCTGCACTACGCCGAGCCGGCGTATGCGACCGAAGTCGACTGGCTGTTGTGCGATGCGATCGCGCAGCTTGCCGCATCCGACGGCATGAGTACCTACCTGCGCATGTCGACACGGCCGATCGACCAGGCTCCGTTCGCCGCTGCGCTTGAGCGCTTGGGCGAAGACGTGTTGCGCCGACAAGTGCTCGCTGGCGGCTACCGGTTGATCGATGGAGCCGACGATGGCCGACCGGCGGTCACCCTCGTGACGACGGGCGCAATGGCTCCCGAGGCCGTCGCAGCTGCGAGTGAACTCGACGACGAAGTCGTGCAAGCGACCGTCGTGCAGCTCACCAGCCCGGACCGCGTCTACAACTCGTGGCGTGCGAGTTATGCGGCCGGGGTGGCCCGGGCCTCTGCC
>CALDGN010000171.1 GCA_937942965.1 uncultured Acidimicrobiales bacterium
CCACGCCATCAGCGAGGGCATCTACGGCATGAACTTCCCCTCGAACAGCCTCCGTGAGGAGCTCGACCTGCCGGTGAGCCGCTGGGGCGGCAACAGCACCGAGCGCTACAACTACGAGACCAACTCGTGGAACGCTGGCCAAGATTGGGTCTTCGGCAACGTGGGCGGCGACGACACCGACACGATCGACTTCTTCGAGCGGCAGAGCCAGGCCGACGGCACCGCAACGATCGTGACCGTCCCGGCCATTGGTTGGGTGTCGAACGGCGCCGAACCATCGTGCAGCTATCCGGTTGCCGAGTTCGGCAACCAGGACTTCGTTGCCTCGATTGGAGGCATTGATTGCGGCGACGGCAAGGTTGGCGGCCAGGAGCTCGACTCGGTCGATCCATCCGGCACCAGCATCGAAGCTGACGAGGCATTCGCTTCGGCCATGGTGGCCGACCTGGTGGCTCGGTACGGCCCCGCCTCGACCGGTGGTATCGAGACCTACGCGATCGGCAATGAGCCGGGCCTTTGGCACAGCACGCATCGTGACATCCGCGCCGAGCCGATCGGCCGGACCGAGATCATTGACCGCAACACCCGTTGGGCGCAGGCAATCAAGGCCGCTGATCCATCGGCCGATGTGATCGGCCCGGTCCTGTGGAGCGGCTACTCCTACTTCGTCACCAGCGAAGAGATCCTGTCCGGTCTCTCGGTGACCGACGTGCCGAACTTCTCCAACGACTACCTCGCCTCGATGGCGGCAGCCTCAAGTCAGGCGGGCACCCGTCTGCTCGACCAGTTCGCCGTCAACTACTACGACGACCGGGTCTACGGAGGCGGTACCGACGAGACTCGGCTCGAATCGACCCGAAGCCTCTGGGACGTCACTTACGAGCCTGCTGACTGGTGGGTGACTCGTGACTGGGCCCGTCAGGGCGTGGCCGTGATTCCTCGCCTCCAGGGCGCGATCGAGAACAACTATCCCGGGACTGAGCTTGCGATCACCGAATACAACTTCGGCGGCGAGAACACGATCGCCGGCGCACTGGCCCAGATCGATGCCCTCGGCATCTTCGGACGTGAGGATCTCGACACCGCCACGATCTGGGACCCGTTCCTGACCTGGGTTGGCATGACCGAGCAGCAGCACGCTGATCGGCCCGTCATGCACGCCTTCCGGATGTATCGGAACTACGACGGTCAGGGCAGCCGATTCGGTGACACCGCTCTGCTGGCGTCGTCGACCGACGAACCGACCGTGTCGATCTATGCCGCCGAGCGTTCGAGCGACGGTGCGCTGACCCTCATCGTCAACAACAAGTCGCTGGTCGGGCAGAACATCGCCCTCGACGTCGCCGTGAGCGGCACGGCTGAGGTGTACCAATACTTCGGCTCGAACCTGAGCGGAATCGTGCGTGTCGACGACGTGGCCATCGATGGGGGAGCGGTGCTGGAACTGCCCGCTCGCTCGGCAACGCTGCTCGTGATTGCTGACCCAGGCGATGGTGGCCCGGTCGTCGGCCCACCTCCGGTCGAACCACCTGCTCCGCCGATTCCGACGCCGGAACCCGAGCCAACCCCCACGCCAGAGCCTGAACCCGAGCCGACTCCTGAGCCCGAGCCGACGCCTGAGCCTGAGCCGACGCCTGAGCCCCCAGTGGGTGCAATCGAGATGCCGATGGTCGATGGCGGCGCAGTGCTCATCGATCCTCCGACGTCCCTGCGAGAGGGAGGCCCACTCGACAGCGATGACACGACCTACATCTGGCTCGAGTCGGGTCCGCTCTTGCTCGACGAGGAGACGACGATCAATGTCTTCTATCCGGGCAGCTTCAACGGCCGGGACTCAGAGGACTATGTGGTCCCTGCTGGAACTCGGGTCTGTAGCTTCCGAATCCACGCCGACCGGCTCGACGACAACGGTCGTCTCACCGGCCGAGCTGCCTGGGCCGAAGACGATGTGATTGGCCTGGTGTACCAAGTGCCGAATCTGCGGGCGACCCGGTTCCTGGCCGCACCGGAGACCGAGGACCGCATCGCCGGACTCGAACGTGGCGACCAGATCGAGTTCTACTTCGAAGAACGCAGTGACGGACGCACCTATCTCGTCGTCGAGTGGGACTTCCGTTTGGGAAGAGGAATCGACGGCATGAGGATTCTCACCGACTGCAAGTTCTGAGCACACGCTGAACGAGCAGCAGCGCAGGCGGGAGGACGATGTCCTCCCGCCTGGTCGCGTGTCAGGGGCGGAACGCCAAATCGCGCGGACCCAAGTTCTGGGGCAGGTTGACGAGGCGGTAGGCGGTTGGCAACCACTCGCAGATCATCCGCCGAGTGTCCCGAGGGTCGATCATCTCTTCCATCTCGAACCGGTTCAGCGGGCCGATGGGACCGCGGACGCTCTCGATGCGCTCCATGAGCTCGGCCCGGAATGCCGCGGGGTCCGGTGCCTCGGCAAGCTGGCGCTTGTAGGCGGCTTCGATGCCACCTTCAGGCGGGATGCCGCCGGCGTCAGCTGCTGGCCACGCCACCCGCATCGTCGCATTCGAGCGAGGAGCGGCGTAGTTGTTGCCGGCGACGCCGAAGCTGCGACGCATGATCACGGAGAACATCGGGACCGTGGACTGCGCGGCGGCGATCATCCACGCTCCGCCGCGCCGGATCGTGCCAGCGATCTCGTGGTCGATGCCGACGGCAAAGCCTGGGTTGTCGACCAGGTTCAGGATCGGGATGTGGAATAGATCGCACAGGTCCAGATGGCGGATCAACTTGTCGCAGCCGGCCGCCGTGAGTGCGCCGCCGTTGATGTGGCGACTGTCGCTGGCCATGATCCCCATCGGGTGCCCGTTGAAACGGGCGAAGCCGACGACTTGATCGGTGCCCCAGTGCGTGCCGATCTCGAAGAACGATCCTCGGTCGGCCATCAGCGTGATCGCCCGCCGAATATCGAACGTCGTCGTGCGGTTGCGGGGGATCAGCGAGAAGAGCTCCTCGTCTCGCCGGTCGGCAGGATCGTCCGTTCTGGTCGGAAGCACCGGTGGCGCCTCGTAGACACTCGACGGCAGATACGACAAGAAGCGCCGCGCCATCTCGGCCGCTTCTTCCTCGGACTCAGCGAGATTGTCGACCGAGCCGTTGGTGCAGTGAATACGCCAGTCGCCGAGGTCCTCCTTCGTGACGTCGTAGCCAACGGCATGGGAGACAACCGGCGGCCCAGCAACGAAGAGCTGCGCAATGTCTCGCACCATGACGGAGAAATGACCGAGTACTGCCTTGGCCGCTCCCAGTCCAACGACGCTGCCGAGCAGCATGTTGACAACGGGAACCGTTGCGAGCTGGCGGGCATACATCGACGAGCCGAGGTGCGCCGGCAGAAATGAGCCGCCCGTGCCCTCGACTCTCGGTCGGCCTGCCTTGATCGCGCCGCTGCTTTCCTTGGCCGCAGCGTCCTCGGTCTTCTTCTGCTTGGGGACCATCGAGGCGACGCTGCCGCCTCCGCTCGATCCGTCGAGCAGGCGAATCGATGGGGTCGCAAGCTCGATGGAGAGCCGATCCAAGTAGGTGCTCTTGGCGCCGATCGCTCCATCGCTATGGCCGCCGCGGCTGGTGAAGTCGTCCGCACAGACAATGGCTGGGCGCTGGTCGATCGTGCCGTGCCCACCGACCATGTTTGCGGGCGTGAACGCTTCGATGTCGCCGTATTCGTCTCGCGTGGTGAACCCGGCGATGCTTCCGACCTCTCGGAAGCTGCCGTCGTCGAGCAAGAGCTCAATGCGCTCGCGGCACGTCAGCTTGTTGCGAGTGCGCTGGCGAACGACGCCAGGGTCCTCAGAGTCGGGAGCGAGGCGGGCTTCGGCGAAGCCTTGCAGCGTGGCGACGTCGTCCATCATCGGTCCCCACGTGTCGGCCCCAGTCGGCGTTGCGACCTCGCCGGCGTCGCCAGGTGCGATCACGGCAACGACGTCGCCAGTGGTGACCGCATCACCGGGGGAGACCGGCGCAATGGCGACGATCGTGCCCGCGCAGGGCGCCGTGATCAGTGTCTCCATCTTCATGGCTGTGACAACCATCAGCGTTTGACCCGCCTGGACCTCGTCGTCAACGTTGGCGACGACGTCGACGACCTGCCCGACCTGTGGGCACTCGACGACCTGTTGACCGTCATGGACCGGAAGCGGCTCGATCCGAGATTCGGGCGCTGCCGAACCGGTCGATACGCCGGTCCCTATTGGCATGCCACTCGCGAGTAGCTCCGTGACCGTGTTCGGTTCCAGCGCTTGGATTGCGACGAGCTCGGGTCGTTCGCTCAACAGCGTGGTGCGCGCCCGCCCAGCTCGGACGTCAGGGTCGGCGAGGATTGCTTCGAGTGAGCCGAGGTTGGTCGGCAAGCCCGCAATGTGGAAGCTCATGACGGCGCGGCGAGCCGCATCGAACGCCGTCTCGATTGAGCCGCCTCGGGTCGACACGATGACCTTGGCCAGCAGCGGATCGAAGTGCGGCGACGGCGTCAGGCCGGCATAGCCGCTTGCATCGACTCGCACGCCAGGTCCCGACGGTGCCTGATAGCCGGTCAGCGTGCCCGTTCCGGTCGCGACGACTCGTGACTGGACCGCCCAACCGTTCGGCTCGGGCAGCGTTGGCTGGTCGAGTCCGAGTTCGGTGAGCGTCGCTCCGTTCGCGATCAGGAACTGAGAGCGAACAAGGTCAACCCCCATCACCTGTTCCGTGACGGTGTGCTCAACCTGAATCCGTGGGTTGCACTCGATGAAGAAGAACTCGCCGGTGTCGGGTGACACCAGAAACTCGACGGTGCCTGCATTCAGATAGTCGGCTGCTGCGACCAACTTGGTTGCTGCGTCGTGCATCGCCGTGCGCAGCGTCGGGTCGAGCCCTGCCGCAGGCGCGATCTCGACGACCTTTTGGTTGCGAAGCTGAACCGAACAGTCACGCTCATAGAGGTGGCTTACGGCCCCCGTGCGGTCCGCGATGACTTGCACTTCGATGTGGCGTGGCCGTTCGACGAGACGTTCGAGGAACACGGTCCCAACACCGAAGGCTGCTTCGGCTTCGCGACTGCACGAGCTGAACGCTTCGTCGAGTAGGTCGGGATCGTGGACCGCTCGCATGCCGCGTCCGCCGCCGCCCGCTGCGGCTTTGAGCATGACGGGATACCCAACGATGGCCGCGGCTGCCTCGGCTGAGTCAAGATCGTCGAGCGGCTCCGTCGTGCCGGGCACGATCGGGATCCCGAGCGAGTCTGCGAGCGCGCGGGCGGCGACCTTGTCCCCGAACAGGCGGAGGGCATCTGGTGATGGGCCGATGAAGGTCAGCCCGGCGGCGACGCACGCCTCGGCGAGCGCTGCGTTCTCGGACAAGAAGCCATAGCCGGGGTGCACCATCGTGCACTCGTGCTCGACGGCCGCAGCGATGATCGCATCGATCTGAAGGTACGTCGCGACCGGGCTCTCAGCCTCGGGCAACGCCACGGCCGTGGTCGCAGCTGCGGTATGCAACGCGCCCGAGTCAGCGGCAGCGAACACGGCTACCGACTCGATATCGAGGCCGGCGGCGGCAGTGGCGATGCGAATAGCGATCTCGCCACGGTTGGCAATGAGGACACGTTCCATGGCCTCACGATGGCGGTTCGATCCGCCAACAGCCAAATGGGCGGCGTCCGATTGGGTTTACTGGTGGTTGAGTGCCGTTTCGGACTCGGCCTCGCCTGCGATCCGCGTGTGCCACATGATGCGAGGCTCGTCCATCTTCCAGGGGACGCCACGATGCATGATGCAGCGGTTGTCCCACAGCACGGCTTCGCCATCGGTCCACTGGTGCTGATAGGTGCGAGGTGGTTGGCAGGCCTGCTCGTTGAGCCGATCGATGAGCGCGGTCGACTCGGCCTCGTCCATACCGACGATGTTGTGGGCGTGGCGTCCGATGCACAGGTTCGTGCGCCCCGTGATCGGATGGACCTTGGTGAGTGGCCGGAGTGACACGTCCATGTCGTGGTAGCCGTACATGCCGTATCCGCCGCCGACGTCCTTTTGTGGAAGCAGGCCCTCGCGTCCTTGCGAGTAGTAAAGCGAGTGGTAGGCGGACAGGCCCTCGATCAGGGTCCGGTCGTCGTCGTCCATGGCGTCGTAGGCAGCGCGCATGTCGGCCCACGCGGTGTCGCCGCCTCCGGGTGGCACGAGCTCGGCGGTGAATACCGCTCCCTTGGCTTGCACGGGCATGTACGTGCTGTCGAAGTGCCAGCCCTGGTTGCCTTTGAGCGACTTGACGAGATCATCGTCAGGGTCGCTGTGGATCACCGTGCCCTTGTCGGTCACGTTGCTGATCGCTGCGGCGGTGAACTCGAGGTCACCGAACCAGCGAGCGAAGTCATCTTGTTCGGTCTTGCTCAGGAACTGATCAGGAAAGATCAGCAGTCCGTACTCCATCCACGCGTCGTGGAGAGCCTGATAGATCTCGTCATCGACAGTGCGGACGTCGAGATCTCGTATCCATGCCCCAAAGGTCACGCCTTGGAGCGGTTCGATGTGCAGCGTTGCTCCCATGGTCCAACGCTAGTGCTGGTCGGCCCCAGCCGAGAAAGAAGGCTCAGCCGGCGAGGCGTGATCGCACGTCACAAACCACGTCGCTGGCAGCGGTGATCGCGTCGCGAAGCTGGTTGATTGCGTAGTTCAACCGTTCCTCGGTCGAGGCTTCGGGGTGCAAGGCGACGGCCTGGCAGCGAGGTTGGTTGAGTGCCTTTGCCTCGAGGTCGAGCAGGCGTTCGCGGACCGATCGCAAGTGGAGTTCGTTGTTGCGGCGGGCGAGGGCGAAATTCAGCGCCTGGCTGATGTCGATCGGATCGCACTCGTCTTTAACCAGCCAGTCCTGCACGCCGCGGCGGACCGCTTCGAGCGCAATCGAAGGATCGCCTGAGTCCGTCAGAACCACGACGGGAAGTTGGCTGGGATGGGCGAGGAAGGCGTCGCAGGCCGCGAGCCCGCTGGCGTCCGGCAGGTTCAGATCGAGCAGCACACAGTCGAAATCGTCGTGCAACAGCTTCCGAAGCGCTGCGAGCGCCCCGGACACATGGGTGATCGAGAGTTCGGCGCCCGCCGCGGCGAGATCGCCCCGCAGTCTGAGCGCCGATGCTGCGTCGGGTTCGACCAGCAAGACACGAAGTGTCGGTGTCGTCATGTCCACGTCGACGATGGTGGGAGTTTGGGTTTCGGCGACCGTTGTAGGGTTCATAGATCGATTGATCGGTGACCGTTATGGGAACTTGAGATGATCTTGAGACATTCGTCGCAAATCCCGTCCTGAGCCGATGGGCCTACCTCGCCTGGGTTAGATAGGTGACAGTTGATCTCGAAAAGCGCATGAAATAGTGGTTCTCGCGGCCCACGACACCGATATCGGGTACCCGAATTGGGGTTATCGAGGCGGTTTGTCGACGATGAGGCCAGCTGCGGCGAGGGTCGTGATCTCGTCATCAGCGAAGCCATTGCGGCGCAAGACGGCCACGTTGTGTTGCCCGAGCGTTGGGGCCGGTCCGGTCAGTTCGATGGTTGTGGCGGACATATCGATTGGCGTCCGCGGCACGGTGAAGTCGCCAATATCTGGTTGCGGAACCGTCCACCACAGGCCGACCTCGTGGAGCTGCGGGTCCCCGAGCAACTGCGGCGCGGTCGCCGTGATCCCGGCAGCGATGCCTCGGGCCTGCAACATATGCATGAGTTCGGTCGCATCGGATTCGGCCGCGAGGGCAGCGAGTGATGAGCCGTCGAGGAAGTCGATGAGCGCTTCGTGTTCGGCGCCCTCGTGGGCCGTGACGGCAATCCACGCATCGGCGCCACGGCACCGGAACGTGTCGTTGACGGCCACGCCGGGCAGCGGACTGCCAGGGGCGTACGGCCCGTCGATCTGGGCTTCGAGCACCCGGTCACCGATCGCCGCGATCGTTGATTCAAACTGCGCGGCTTCGATCGTGCATCCGCCTCCGCCATGAACCGAAGCCCAGAGTGCTCCGAGCGCGGCGGAGCAGGCGTGCAGTCCCGCAACGGGATCCGGCCAGGCGATGCCGCCCTTCCATGGATAGTCGTCGGGGTAGCCCGTGAGCCATGACAAGCCTGCGTGTGAGTCCACGCACGAGCCATAAGCAAGCCAGTGCTCGGCTGGACCCGATCGGCCATAGCCCGGCATGGTCAGGTAGATGAGATCCGGATTGAGTTCGTGTAGCCGATCTTCGGCCAGCCCGAACTGGGGCATGACCCGGGAGCTGAAGTTCTCGATCAGGAGATGGGCGTTGGGAACGAGTCGCTCGAACGCGGCTTGGCCGTCTTCATGCTGCAGATCCAGGGCCAGTGACTGTTTGCCGATTGCGTACTTGGCGTGGTGCCCATTGCGGTTCCACGGACGTTCGCCCGCCTCGTTGTCGGGGTAGTACGAACACGCGTCGATGAACGGCTGCGGCAAGTGCTGCGGCCCGCGAGCCAGAGGCGCCTCGACCCACAAGACATCGGCGCCGAGATCGCTGAGCGTGCGTGTGCACAACGGGCCGGCCCAGACGCGGGCCAGGTCAAGGACCCGCAGGCCTTCGAGGGGGCGGGATGGTTCGGCGCTCGGTTGCCATGCGCCACCCGCCGCAGGCTGACGGTGCGAGATCGCGAACGGCGGCCCGGGCACCTGGTGCTCGGGCGAACCCTCGGCGTCGGTGAAGAACTCGCGAGCAATGAGGTGCGGGTCGTCGAGCAGCTCAAGAGGGGAGCGCAGCGGACACGCCGGAATCCGCATCGCTTGAAACAGATCGACGACGTCATCAACGTCTTGCTCCGCAAGCCACTCGAGGAGCGGGCCGTCCAGGAGCTCTGGGTGTTGCTGGAAATCGAGCGGCGACTCGATGCCCGGAAGATCCATCAGGTGCATCAACCCGGTCACTGCGAGGAGTGCATCGGCTTGCTGGTTCGTGACACAGGTGATCGCGATCCAGCCATCGCGGCATGGGTAGGGACCGTTGGGTTGGCCCTGGCCGGTGTAGCGATTGCCGAGTCTGGTCAGGACATCGTGGGTCAAGTTCCATCGCAGCAGCGTCATCTGGTGCAGGGCAACCATCACCTGGTGATGATTCACCTCGACGAGCTGGCCACCGTGCCCCCGGTCTCGAGCGAACAGTGCAGCCATCGCTCCAACGAACGCGTAGAGCCCAGCTGCGACCGCAGGCTGGTCCGGCGGGCCCGGCAACGGAGCACGGTCGGGAGCGCCGTAGAGGTGCGAGTGTCCGCTGAGCGCGTAGTCGACCAGGTCGCTCGAGCGCCACGAGGCGTACGGGCCGGTCGAGCCGAACGGGGTCACCGCCACCTGGACCGTCCGCTCCGAGGCGACACGCCTCGGAGCGAACCCACAGGTCGCTGAGCTTTCGATC
>CALDGN010000172.1 GCA_937942965.1 uncultured Acidimicrobiales bacterium
TCGAGACCGGCGGCACGCTCGTCGAAGCGTGCGACCCCGGCGTCGATCAAGTCCCAACGCCGCTCGTCGCCGCGGACGAGGCGGTGCAGCGAGCAGGCCAGGTGATCGATGGCGAGCGGTGGGCAATCGAGCAAGGGCGAGCGTCTCTTTTCGGTGCATGCCGAGTGCACGATCTGTCGTCCTCGGGCCTCATCGATGCACAGGCGTCGACGGCCGAGGTCAAGCAAGCGCTCGACGAGCTGGATTCGAGCGTCTGCGGGTAGCTGCCCGAGTTAGGTGAATCTGCCCACCAGATTCCCGCGACAAACTCGCCCGCACACACGTCTTCTTACTGAGTCGCCACGGTGCCTTTGCTGGCATCCAACGACGTTCCCCCCAAAACAGACGCAGCGTCGGCAAAGGTGGTTTCCCCTCCCCACCAGCCGGCGTTTCGTCCTTTTTGGAACTGTGTTCGATGAAACATTTCTTCGCGACATAGACGGTCACTCATCCGTCATCCATAGGCAGGCTCGATACGCGAGCCACACGACACAAAGGGCCATCACCATGGGCATTTTCGACAAGGCCAACGAAATGAAGGACAAGGCCGCAGGTCTCGCCGACCAGGCCAAGGATCTCGCATCGAAGGTTCCAGGTGGCGAAGGAATCGCCGACAAGATCGACGAAGCAACCAGCAAGATCCCGGGCATGGGAGACGCCGGCGAAGCCGAAGCTGACGCTCCGGAGGCAGACGCCGCCGAGTGAGTCGGCTTCTCCGCTGACGTCTAGAGGCAGGCGCGAGCGGCCTCGAGCAAGTGCACTGCTCGGGGGTCGCTCGCGATGCCGCCACCCATCTGATTCATCACATAGCCAAAGGCGAGTTCACGCTCAGGATCTGCGAATCCGAGAGAGCCCCCGGCGCCGTAGTGGCCAAAGGCCCCGTCGCCGGTCAGCACGAGCTCGTCACAGTGCAACATGAACCCGTAGCCAAAGCGGGTGGGCAGCACGAGGCACGCATCGGGACCGAAGACTCGTTCCGCTCGCACCGTGTCGACGGTGTCATCGCCAATCAGCCGCACGCCATCGACCTCGCCGATCGTCGCCGCGTACATGCGTGCGACCGACGCCGCATTGGTCACGCCGTTGGCAGCTGGCATTTCGGTCGCCCGCACCTGACGTGTGTTGAACGGGGCTTGACCGTCGATCGGTGTCGAGAGCGCTCCATCCATATAGAGCGCACGGCCGCCGTTGGTGCCGGGGCCAGCGATGCGCTTCATGAGTTCAAGCTCATCGCCCTCAGGTCGAGGCGCGCCCCGAAGCACCGCGACCCGCCACTCTTGGTCTTCGGGCAGCCCGATCCAGAAGTCGAGGCCGAGCGGGCCCGCAACTTCGTCGGCGAAAAAGGTGCCGAGGGTGCGGCCATCGGTGCGCCGCACGAGCTCTCCGGCGAGCCAGCCATAGGTCAGAGCGTGGTAGCCGTGGGCGGTTCCGAGCTCCCACGCGGGCGGCTGCGAGCCCAAGGCCTCGACGACCGGGGTGACCGCAAGGATCTCTTCGATTGGCAGTGGCGGCTCGGCGTAGATCAGTCCTGCCTGGTGGCTCATAAGCTCACCGACCGTGATCTCGCCCTTCCCCTCGATCGCGAACTCGGGCCAGTACGAGGCGACCGGCGCGTCGTAGTCGAGCAGGCCTCGCTCAGCGAGCATTGCGATACAGATCGCCGCGGCACCCTTGGTTGTTGAGTACACGACGATTGCGGACTCGGCCCGCCACGGTTCGTTGGTCCGGTGGTTGGCGGCGCCGCCCCACAGGTCGACGACCTTCTCGCCTCCGGCATACACGCAGACGGAAGCACCGGTTTCGTTACGTTCAGAGAAGTTGTCGATGAACGCTTGGGCGACGGGTTCGAATCCTTCGCGAACATCGCCGTGAACGCCACCGTGTGCTGCCAGCCAGTCGGTCATAGACGAAACCTAGACGGCACCATTGCGGCGGCGGTTACTCGTCGGCGCCGAATTCCTTGGTCTTCGGGAACGCGCTTCCACCTTGGTAGTGGCCCTCGGGGATGAGCAGGCCGCGCACGAGTTTGGCCATGCCATCGTCGGCTTCGGTCAGATGGTCGGCAACGGCGAGGAACACCTTGCCGAGCGCTGTGCCGCCGAAGATCCAGTCGTTCAGGGCGTGATGGTTCGGAGCGCCGGGGCCGGGCTGGCCAGCGAGCGCCTCGTGGTAGAAGGTCCGCAGATCGTCGGCGAGATGCCGGATCAACAGTGGCATCTTGAAGCGCCACGTGAGATCGCTCGGCGGCATGCGATGCACCTCGCCGTGTTCGGCAATGTGCCCCAAGGCCCGTGCGACGTCGTCGACGTCGTCGATCGTCGCCCCACTCGCTCCGAAGAGTGACCGACCGCGTTCGCGGCGTGTCTCGATCGCCCACGGACGCAGGCGGGCGACTTCGGCCAACAGCTGATCGGTGAGCGAGAGATCGGCGGGCGGATCGAAGTTGAGCGGGCATGCCCAGACCCCGGGGCCGGCCTCGTCGGGGCTCTCGTGCGGGAAGTCGACGATCGTCGGCTCGGTTGCAGTCGTGAGCAGGTCGAAGGCGCCGCGCATGACCTGCTTCTGAAACTCGGGATCAGCAGAAGAACCGAGCGGGCGTCCGAGTGCGAACGGCACCCACAACGCCCTCGGCGGCTTGACCTTTTCGGTTTGGGCCCGGATCAGGCTGATCGATGTCGTCGCAACGCCGGCTCGTTCAATGAAGTGGCTGAGGGCGCCCACGGCGCCCGTGCACAGCGGTCAAACCGGAATCAGGAGGGCGACGTCGACCCCGTCAGCAGCCAAGAAGCGGCCGACTTCGGAGCCGGTCGTTTCGAAGTTCGAGGGATCCGGCATCGCCCCCATGAACGAGTAGTGGCGAGGAGCCACTGCGCCGATCTCGCCGTCGGCGACCATCTCACGCAGCCGGTCGAGCGGCATCATGATGTTCGGGTCTTGCTGGAACGCGCTGCGGTCGAAGTTGGCGCTGATGTGGCTCAACATGACGTCGGCGAAGTCGACATCGCCTGGCAACAGTCGGTAATCGGTGGCTCCGACGGTGAACGGTGGATCATCGCGCCGGTGCATGCCGGCCGTGCTGACGATCGCCACAGTGCTCTCGCTCAACGGCTTGGGCGTGACCCATTCGCCGAGTGGAATCTCAGGCATGGCGTCCGCACGAGCTTGCATGTGCGCGGCTTCGGATTCGTGGAGATCGCTCAGTCGGACCATGGCGCGACGGTAGTTCGCTGTTTCGCCGCCGGACGCACTGGGTTTGGCCCAGCACTGTGTCTTACGGTGGCGCCAATGAAGGCTGCAGTTCTGAATCAGATTCCCGGTGAGCTCGTCGTCGAGGATGTCACCGTCGACAAGCCCAAGGGCAACGAGGTGCTTATCCAGACCTTGCATGCGGGGCTGTGCCACAGCGACCTGCACTTCATGGAGGGCCACTGGTCCACCAAGCTCCCCGCCGTGATGGGCCACGAGTCGGCCGGCATCGTGCAGGCGGTCGGCCCCGATGTCACCTATTGCAAGCCGGGCGATCGAGTGATCACGTGCTTGTCGTTGTTCTGCGGCCACTGCGACATGTGCCTGACCGGGCACCCCAACGTGTGTCGCAACAACCGCATGCTCGACCGAGCCAAGGACGACACGCCCCGCCTCACGAACGCCGCTGGCGAAGGCCTGGCACAGTTCGCTCGTCTCGGTGGCTTCGCCGAAGAGATGCTGATCCACGAGAACGCCATCGTGAAGGTCCGCGAAGAGATGCCCCTCGACAAGGCCTCGCTCATCGGCTGCGGCGTCACGACGGGTGTCGGCGCCGTGTTCCGCACCGCCAAAATCGAACCGGGTTCAACCGTGGTCATCATCGGCTGTGGCGGCATCGGCCTCTCCGCGTTGCAGGGTGCTCGCATCGCAGGCGCCGGACGGATCTTCGCCGTCGATGTCACCTCGGACAAGCTCGACCTGGCCATGAAGCTCGGAGCCACCGACGCAATCAACGGCAGCGAGGTCGACGTCGTCGCCGCGATCAAAGAAGCGACCGGCGGCATGATGGCCGACTATGCCTTCGAGTGCATCGGCCTCAAGCAGACCGCTGAACAGGCATGGGCCGTGACCGGCCTGCGAGGCACCGCGGTAATCGTCGGCATGATGCCGTTCGACGCCAAGGTCGAAATCCCGGGCTACGAGATCTTCATGCAGGAGAAGACGCTCAAGGGTTCGATGATGGGCTCCAACGTGTTCCGCCGGGACATGCCCCAGTACGTGAACATGTACCTCGACGGCCGCCTGAACCTCGACGACATGGTGAGCCGCCACATTCACCTCGATCAGATCAACGAGGGGTACGAGGCCATGCAACGCCGCGAAGGCACCCGCACCGTCATCAACTTCGACTAGTCACTAGATCTCGCACGAGGAGCATCACATGGACGTTGGCATTTTCGGATTCGAGAGCAAGGTCAGCGATCTTGTCGAGGAGGTCGCCACCGCTGCCGGCCAGGGGTTCAGCAGCTTCTGGGTCCCGCAGATCTTCGGATTCGACGCGTTGACCGCGCTCGCGGTCGTCGGACGCGAGGTGCCCGAGATCAAGCTGGGCACGTCGGTAATCCCGACCTACCCCCGACATCCGATGATGCTGGCCCAGCAGGCGTTGACGGTGAGCCAAGTCATCGGAGCGGACCGGTTGCAGCTCGGCATCGGCCTGTCGCACAAGCCTGTTGTCGAGGGCATGTGGGGGC